>JBBPZY010000122.1:0-7806 GCA_038276315.1 Mycobacteriales bacterium | reverse complement strand
TCACCTCCGATCCCAACTATCTGGCGATGGTGGCTAGCGAAATCAATGGCCGACCCCGTAAGATTCATAACTGGAAGACGCCCTCCGAGATATTCGCCGAACTCGTCGAGGCGAATGCTTCCACTGGCTGAATCTGCCGACTCCACACCTCGTGCGTACAAGAGGACATGAACATAGGTGCGATGATCCTGGCGCTGGCTATAACAAGCGCTCTACTCATCATCGGAGTCGGTGGCACGGTCATAGGGATCACCATGCTTGTCTACCCCTCGGAGGCTCGCCGCCGTCGCCCGATACGCAAAGATAAGGACATCGCAGAACGCTGAGGCCAGTCGCCGCTCACAGGTCGAGGGTGAGCCGCTCGCCACGAGCACGGGAGACACAGATCAGCATCGCGCCGGCCGCGCGCTCCGCACTGCTGAGCAGGTTGTCGCGGTGGTCGGGTTCGCCGGCGAGGACCGCGGTGCGGCACGCACCACAAATCCCTTGCTCACATCCGGTCGAGACCGCGGGAGCGACGTCGCGGACGGCCTGCAGGACGGTCCGGTCGGCCGGCACGTTGATGATGCGCCCGGTGCGGTATAGCTCAACGTAGAGTGCGGCGCCCCCGCTGGCGGCAGTACCGGCGAAAGGCTCACTGTGCAGGCGCAGGTCCGGCCTGAGGGCGACCCGCTCCTGCACCGCGTACAGCATCCGGTCCGGGCCGCAGCAGTAGACAGCGGTGCCCGTCGGCGCAGCACCGATGATCACGTCCAGATCAGGCCGGCCGCGTTCGTCTGCGGGCATGATCACGACGCGGTCGGGTCCCAGCGCACGGATCTCGTCGAGAAAGGCCATGCTGGCTCGGCGCCGACCGGCGTAGACTAGTTTCCATTCGCCACCCGCAGCGGCCACCCGGGTCACCATCGCCATCATCGCGGTGATGCCGATCCCGCCGGCAATGAACAAATAGGCCGGGCTGGGCACCAACGGGAAATGGTTCCGTGGCCCTTCAACGGTGATCAGCTGGCCGGCTCGGGCGTCGGTGTGCACTTCCACCGACCCGCCACGTCCGCCGGGAACCTGCAGAATCGCGATCCGGTATGAATGGATGTCGCTCGGGTCGCCGCACAGCGAATACTGCCGGCGCCGGCCCGATGACAGGGCCAGTTCGATGTGTGCTCCTGGCTCCCAGCTCGGCAACGGCGTCCCGGCAGGAGAACTCAGCCGTAACGACAAGACGTTGTCGGCCTCCCATGTAGTCTGGCCGATCAGCAGTCTCATCCCGTTGGTGGCTGCCGTAGCAGGGTCGGCCGTCCTCGGCTGCGGGACGACGAGTGCAAGCGTCTCTGGGTCCCGCGGATCCGCGGCCGCCACTGCGGCTGTGCCAGCCGGTCGCACGGTGAGCAGGCGCAACGCCCCCAGAAATAGGATCAGCACCCCCCCTACAAGGCTCGCCCAGTGCAAGATCGGGTTGGTGATGTCACTACCAGCGAGCACCGTGTGCGCGCTGGCAAGGCCGAACAGGGGAAACGCCAGCAGATGCAGACGGCGCCACCATCGCCAGGACAGCAGAGCCCGCGCCGAGGAAGTCAGCGCGAGCGCGGTAAGGAGGTAGACGGCCAGCACCCCGCAACCTTGGGCCCCCGGGTTGCCCGGCCGGACGAACGGGACGATCAGCTCCTGCACGCCAATCCGCAGCTGGTCAGAGGCGAGAACGGAGGCCAGGTGAATCACGGTGAAGACCACCGCGAGCGGCCCAAGGAACTCGTGGAGGCCCTGCGTCCACCGACGAGTGCGTCCCCGTGCGAGCTGCGTACCGAGCAGCAGTCCGCCTACCACCGAGGCCGCCAGCAAGGCCCAGGCTAGAAAACCGGATCCGCGGGCCACGTACCACCACACCAGCGAATCGACCTGCGCTCCGGCGGCTCTCAGCGCCGGACCAGAGGTGGCCACCTGAATCTCCGATGCCGGCAACGACTCGAACCCGAATCCACCGAGAAGCGCGCCCAGCGCGAGCGCGCTGGCACCCACCGTCATGGCGATCGAACCAGCCCACACGATCGCTCGACGCCGCTCCATAGCCGCTCCGTTGAATGGTCCAGATTTCGGTGACTTAGGGCAGCCGTCGCCCCCTCAGCTAATGTAAACAACGGTGAGTCCCCATCCCTCCGCACCGGTAGCCATTAGGACTATGGATCGGGGCAACGGGATCTCAGTCATCCGGGGAAGGAACGGCTCGACTCCGCCGCTTAGCGCGGATGCGGAAGATGAACCATACAGTTTCATGGTCAATGACGTCTCCTCCGCTTCCCTAACCAGCACGCATGTGCCGTGCTCCTGTTACCCGCTGCATCTGCTCGGATACCGTAAGAGTAGTAGAAATGACCAACACTGTCACCACCTTCTTACCCGATGCCCAGCACAGGTACCTCGCATGGCCGGTGCCATTGACCATGAGGCTGCGCGAGGTGTCACCGCTGGCGCCGGGATGTGGCAAGGAACTCAACAGAGCACACCCGGACGCGGCGACATTGGGCCGATTGACGCGCTCAGACCGCAGCAGCCGTGACACAGCGTGTGCGAGCATCATTAGCGGCGGCGAAGACGTCGTACGCTGCCACAGTACAATTTGTATGCAATTGCATCGGTACTTAACTCAGTACACCCGAAAGTTCTACATCCGGCGATCGTCGGCATCACGTTGACTGGTAGTGTCCAGCCATATCCCGCCGATGGCCTTCCCTTTCCTACCCGGCACCCAGGTCCTCGGTAAGCTGGCGGCGGCGATCGCCCCACCCTGAGCGCCCCAGCTACAACACGCGACTCTGCGGCTGACTGCGAGGGGATGGGAAACAGCTCCACTGCCAGTGCCCGACGGCGGCAGATCCCCCGTTCGACCGCCCAGCATTTCGCCATGCCTGGCACGGTGTGGGATTGGGATCCGGCCCTTCTCGCCAGCGCTGAGGGCACGCCACCGCCTATCACCTAAGGTGCGCCGCGGTAGACGCCTAGCTCGCCCTACCGCGCCTGAACGCGCCCAGCGCCCGGGGACCGGACTCGGCGGTTGCGTGGCACGCCGGGATCTGCTGCCGGTGTCCTCGGTCGCCGCCTTCCTCCTGCCAGGGCCAGACGGTCTCGGCGCCAAGGGTTCGCCCGGGAAGACTCCCCGGCGTGCAAGACCTTGTGAGACGTCATCAACATTATTGACCGGCAGGTACCTCCCCCCATGCCCGACGTGAGGTGCCACGCCCGCCGGCCGCTCCAGTTGGCTTGGGGGGCGCCCCCTCGACGCGCAGATCCCGTAGGGGTGAACGGTCGCTCTGGCGCCGCTGACCTGACGCCCGGCCGCGTCACGACTACCCAAACGGGGCGCGCAATAAGATGTACGCGGCCCAGGTTGAAAGGTACCCTGAGCTCGTAATGCGCAATTGGCGACACGACAGCACTGCGGGCAAGACCACGTTGACCACTGAACCGCTGAACCAGATGAGGACACATGTACATCGTTGGCTACATCGCAGTAGTCCTGGTAGCAATCATCGTCGTTCTCGTGCTCGCTCTCATGGCGTTTTCCCTTTCAGATGTCCGCCGCTACCTACGGATCCGCAACATGTGACCCGGTACCTGGCGCCACAACGCGACCGTTCCAACCGACATAGCGTAGCTGTGAGAGGGTTGGAATAAGCACTCTTGCGTCGTCGCGGCGTCCGGATGCCCGCGCCGAGGTCCATCTTCGGTGGGTCCGGTGACGTGAGGTAGGCGTAGCCGACTGTGACGGATCACCCGGCCAGTCATGCCGTTTTCCTCGCCGCCCGTGGTTTCCCTGGGCGGCGTTCTACTGCCCCGGAGGGCTGGGGCGCAGGACCTCCGGTTGGTGCGCCGGGATAAGGAGTCCCAGCTCGGAGTGCCCTTAGGGGCCCGTGGTCGGCATGTCTGACGTGGAGCGACCATCGGCTTGCCAGTTGACGCCCCTGGCCCCCACGGGCCACGGGTTAGGCCCGAGACCGTACCGGAGCCCGCAGTCGACTACAGCGCTGGGCACCAACGCCGCGTTGCACCCGCTCACCGCGCCGCCAGGAGACCCGTGCGCCTCGAAGGCCAAAGGGCCGCTATCCCCCACCTTTGATCACCAATGCCGTACCGTCCGAGCTGCACGAACAGCCACCCACACCACCTGGCCTGGTCGCCGAGCGTGTTGACGTCAAGCAACCATGATGCATCAGCCACGCCCGCTGGCTGATCCTCCCCGACGGCGTGCACGGGTAGCGTGCGCCCTCCGGCGGACTGCTCCGCGTTCACCTTCACCGCTGACGACCGCCGTTCACCGCGCGCAGCCAACCGTTCAACAGGCCGCTGGACCGAACCGGGTTTGCTCGGGAGCTCAGCGAATGGCGCAATGCCGCTATGGCACACCCAGGCCACGGCCAGCACCGTGCTCCCACTCGGGGACGTCAACGCGCCCAAATTCACCACTCGGGACACCATCGTTAGCCAACCGCTGGCGTCGCCGCAGCAGGAACCGCCGCGGCCCCCAGCTCACGCTGCCGCTTGACACGCCAACGGCGGTGGCAGAATGCCTTCCGGGAGACCTCAACCGGGCCCGTCTGCGGGAACGCGCCCACGTCAGCAGCTCGACGTCAGCGCTGCTTGGTGTACCCGGTTGAGTCTGTTCGCACCCGGTCGCGCAATAATGCCTCGGGAGATGCTCCACACTTCGGTCCCGCTGTGCCGCACACCGACTAGATAACGCCGCTTAGCACTCTGACCGGCCGCGTGGCACTTCTTTGTGACCTGACCTATATCATGCGGAGTATGAATGTGAGCAGCGACTTTCCCGCCGACATCGATCTGCGGGTAGCCGAGCATGGACTCGACGCTCGTGTGATCACCGTAATAGGTCAGATCGATGCGCCGACTGCGCTGGAAATGGCCACCACGTTGGTCGCCCAGATGACTGTTTCCCGAGTGGTGGTTGTGGACCTCGATGGTGTGAAATTCATGGGGTCCGCCGGGCTGTCCGCACTATTCGAGGCGAACGAACTCGCTACCCAACAAGATCGCGCGCTGCGATTGGTGTGCAACTCACGAATCGCTAACTGGGCGCTGGCGGCCGCCGGACTGCGGGAGTACTTCACCTTTGCCGACAGCGTACCGGATGCTTTGAGGGACTCAGCCTGCATGCAGATCGTTATCGAAACAGGAGCCGCGCGGCGACATCGTCGAAGTGGAAATCGCCGATCGGTACTACGCGATGGAAGCATGGTCAGGTGTGCAGCAGGAAATTGTTGCGTTAACTGAGTGCGAACAGGCTCAATCGCGGCCACCACACCCGGAACGCGGAACTGCTGACCATGCCCACCCTGACACGTTCACGACCGAAGTGGCGGCCCGTGCGCTCCACAGCACTCGACCTAGTCTCGGTACCCCGATTCGTTCGAAGGACCGTCGTCCTCGCTGTCATCGTCGCGCTGACGCTCGCGATGTTCCACTACTGGCGCGCGTCACCCTCCTCGGTTCGAAGTAGTCGGCGGCCACGCGTCGCACCTCGCGCCCGGATGAGCGGCAACGGGCCGGTGATGCTCTCAGGCAGCGAGCTCGACGTGCCCTCCATACGGTTCTGCGGCATACGACGGATGCTGGAACGAACGCTGTGGGCGACGGCCGGGCTCGCCGTGCTCCTGATGCCCGTGCTGCTCGGCCTGAGCAGACCGGGCGACTCATCGCCGCTGCCCGAGCTCTCCGTCGGGATGGGGATCTTCGGCACTTCGGTCCTGGCCTGTGCGGTCGTGCTGCCTTCTCGGCTGCGTTCGCTGACCCGTACCTTCGGCATCGACGGGGTGCTTGGCATGCACCGCTTCGCCGGGTTGCTCGTCGCAGCGCTCGTGCTCGCACACATCGTTCTGGTGGTGGCGGTAAACCCCGCCAACGTGGGTCTACTCGATATTGTTCACGCACCCAATCGCGCCCGAGCGGCCACCGGCGCCACCGTAGCGTTGGGCGCGATGATCTGGCTCACGATGCTGCGCAGGCGGCTGCGGCACCGCTACGAGGTGTGGCGTTGGGTGCACCTAGCGCTGGCCGGCTCGGTGCTGGTGCTCACCGCGCTGCATATCTGGTGGCTCAACCACCTGATCCGCGACAGCGCGATGCGGGCGTGGTTCATCATCCTCGCGCTTGGCGTGCTGGGGGTGCTGGCATACCGGTGGCTGTGGCGGCCGGTCTTCGGCGCGCACGGCAAGTATGTGGTCCGCGAGATCCGTCCGGAGACTGACACGGTAAGCACGCTGGTCTTGGAACCTCGCGGACACGCGCACCGGCCGGGTCGCCGAACCACGAGTTTCGTGCCGGGCCAGTTCGCCTGGCTGCGCTTGAAGCAGTCCATCGGGGCGCAGGAGCACCCGTTCACCATCGCCTCCAGCGCTCACATGAGGGCTCAGAGGGAGTTCACCGTCCGACACAGCGGTGATTTCACCCGCGCACTGCGCCGGCTGCAGCCAGGCGATCCGGTGTGGCTTGACGGCCCGCACGGTGCTTTCAGCGTCGACCTGCAACACAGCACCGGCCTGGTGATGATCGCCGGCGGGGTCGGCATCACCCCCATGATCAGCATGCTGCGGACCCTGGCGCACCGACGCGACCGGCGCCCACACCGACTGGTGATGGTCGCCCGGACTGTTGACGATTTACTGTTCCGCGCGGAGCTTCGCGAGCTGAAAAAGCGACTGGACCTCACCGTCGTCGAATTGCTTCGTCAGCCACCCAAGGGCTGGACCGGAGCATCCGGTGCCGTCGACGAGACGCTGCTCACCACGCTGCTACCTGGCAGGTTCCGGCGCAACCAGCTCGGCTACTACCTCTGCGGACCGCCTGCCATGGTCACCGATGTGGTAACGGTGCTCGACGCGCTGGACGTCCCACTTCCGCGGATTCACACCGAGCAGTTCGACTTCGTCTAACTCGCTGACAACTGCTGGGCACGGCCGGCAGCCGAACGCGATCGCTATGTCGGCCGGCTCCCAGGTTCTCCAATGACCTCATCCGCGCCAGCTGCGGCGAGTCCGGACATCAGCCCCGGGTGGCGTCCGGGGCCGCGGTCGTTTGGCCCCCGATATATCTCCATGACCGGTCGGGCGCGACGATTGCGTGGTGCGGCTGTTCGTGGCGCTGACCCCTCCGGAGGAGGTTGTTCGGGACCTCCTGGGCGCTACCGCAGGGCTGCGGGAGGTGGCACCGGAGCTGCGGTGGACCCGCCCCGAGCAGTGGCACCTGACGCTGGCCTTTCTCGGTGAGGTCGGCGATGACGTCGTTGACGAGCTGATCCGCCGGCTCGGCCGGGCAGCCGCTCGGCACCGGCCACTGTCGCTGTCCCTCGGCGGCGGCGGTCGGTTCGGGCACCAGGTGTTGTGGACGGGCGTGCGAGGCGATCGCGACAGGCTGCGCAGGCTCGCCGACTCGGCGCGGGCCGCAGCCCGCCGCTGCCGTCTGCCGGTCGAGCAGCGGCCGTACCGACCGCACCTCACTCTGGCCCGGGCAGGGGTTGGGACCGACCTGCGCCCGTTGGTCGAGCGGCTGGCGCCCTGGGAAGGATTGCCGTGGCGGGCAACCCGGCTGCACCTGGTGCGCAGCCGCCTCGGCGGGGCGCCGGGCGGGTTCGCGCTACACGAGCCGATCGCCGGTTGGCCTCTAGATGAGTGATTCCGTGAAGTTGGTGTTAGTGGTCGTAGGCGGTCAGTGATCGTTTGCTGGTGACGCCGGTGGTCCAGTTGTGCCAGATCCCGGCGGCCATGGCCAGCAGACGCTGCGCGACTCGGGTGTACACCCCGG
>JBBPZY010000121.1:0-7407 GCA_038276315.1 Mycobacteriales bacterium | reverse complement strand
GTGACCAGGACGCTATGTCATGTGGTGGTACCGGGTGGAAGCGCTGAGACAGCGGCGTCGCCGGTTGGCTGGTCACGTGGGACGTCGGTGGTGTGGGTGGGACGGTGTGAGACGGCTGCGTGCCCACTCATAACCCAGAGGCCGTAGGTTCGAATCCTACCCCCGCTACCACGCAAGACAGCTCCCGGGAGATCGTCCTGGGAGCTGTCTTGCTGTTTGGGTTGCGCTGATCGACTTCCGCCCAGATGGTGCCCCACCGACAGATGTTTGAGACTGCGCGTCGGCGCCGGTGTCCATCGACCGTGACGGTGTCGGTGTGCTGGGGCCTCGAACAGCACTGATCAGCTCCGGGGCGGCAAGGGCGGTGTTGAGGTGGGCGGGCGGTCGTCGGTGGTCGGCGCGATGGCTGCGGGGGCCTGCGCCAAGGCCGCCAGCGCCAGCTCCAGCGCGATGTCCAGCTGCGGGTCCTGGCCCTGGGTCCACGCCTGCGGTGGCACGGGCACCTCCACGTCCGGGTCGACACCGTGGTTTTCCACCGACCAGCGCCGGTTGACGATCCACATGGCGAAGCGGGGTTGGGTGACGGTGGAGCCGTCCACCAGCTTGGTCGCAGGTCCGATGCCGACCACGCCGCCCCAGCTGCGCATGCCCACGACCGGACCGAGGCCGCGCTCCTGGATCATCGCGGTGACGATGTCGCCGTCGGAGCCCGCGTTCTCGTCGGTGACGGTGACCAGCGGGCCCCGTCGCACGTCTCGGGGGTAGGTGTAGGGCAGCTTGCCGCGCGGCACGATCCACCCGGTGAGCACGCGGGACAGCTTCTCCACCACCAGCTGCGAAGTGTGTCCGCCGCCGTTGCTGCGTACGTCGAGCACTACCGCCTCGCGCGCCATCTCGGTGTGCAGGTCGCGGTGCAGCTGTGCCCAGCCCAGTGCCATCATGTCCGGCACATGCAGGTAACCCACCCTGCCCTGGGTGGCCTCGTGCACCATGGCGCGGCGATCGGCCACCCAGTCGTGGTAGCGCAGCGGCATTTCCTCGGCGACGGGGACTACGACGATGGTGCGTTCGTCGTCGGAGCCGACCGCCCGCAGCCGTAGCTCGACGGGTTTGCCCGCGGTGCCCACTAGCAGCGGCCAGGGTCCGGTCACCGAGTCGACGGCGCGTCCGTCGACCTCGACCAGCGCCTCCCCGGACTGCACTGCAGCACCCGGTGCGCGCAATGGTGAGCGGCCGGCTCCCGCGGAGTTCTCCCCGGGTAGCACCCTGGTGATCCTCCAGAGGCCGTCCGCGCTGCGTTCGAAGTCGACGCCGAGGTGGCCCAATCGCCGCGTCGCCTGCACCGGGCTCTCGGGGGGCGTCTCGTAGGCGTGGGAAGTGCCCAGCTCGGCTTGCACCTCCCAGAGCAGGTCGGAGAGGTCGTCACGGGTAGCGATGCGCTGCAGCAGGGGCCGGTAGCGCGCCAGTAGGGCAGGCCAGTCATTGCCGGCCATGTCGGCAACCCAGACATTGTCGCGCATCAGGCGCCCGCACTCCTCGAACATCTGGCGCCACTCCGCGGCGGGCCGCACCTGCAGGCGCACCCGCGACAGGTCGATGTCGAGGGCCGCTGACGAGTCGCCGCGCTCGGCATCCTTCTTAGCCGGATGCTCAGCGGGCAGCACCCGTAACTCTTTGCGGTCCCGGATCACCAGGCGCGTGCCGTCGCCACTGACCCAGACGTCATCGACGTCTTCCGCGAGCACGGTCGACGTGCCGGTGGCCAGGTTCAGGCGCTCGAGCACCGGACGCGGAGTGTCGGCGTCGGAGGTGGCGAGATCATCGCCGAGCACGCCGTGCAGCGGTTTACGCAGCCACACAAGGCCGCCCTTGGTCGCAACCAGCGAGGAGTACCGCGCTGCGGACACTGGTACGGGCACGACCCGATCGGCTAGGCCGTCGAGGTCCACCACCACCGTCACCTCGTCGACGTCTTGGCCGTTCTGGGCGGGTGCGCTGGCGAGACCCAGCACCGTGGGGGCGAACGGCGACGGGGTGCTGGCCGCCAAGGGCAGCAGCTGCGGGCGAGTGCCGGCGGAAAACGAGAGGTCGAAGACCTGCGAGTCGTACACCGGGTCGAAGGTGCGGGTGGACAGGAAGGCCAGATAACGGCCGTCGAGAGTGAACGTGGGTGTGGAGTCGACGAACCGCAGGGCAGTGGCGTCGACCACGGTGCCTTCGGGCACCCGCGCCAGCTTGATCTGACTCAGCGAGTGCGGGCCGCAGTGCGTCCACGCTAGCCACCGGGAGTCGGGGGAGAACACCAGGTCCGCCACCGCGCCGTACTCCGAGCGGGCCAGCTCGCTATCTGCGCCGGTGGCGGGGTCGACCAGCAGCACTCGTCCATCGTGCGCGGCTACCGCAAGCCGGCTGCCGTCCGGTGCGGCCGCGAGGTCACACACCCGTCCCAGTCGACCCGCTGCCACAGTGCGCTCGCGTGCGCTGTCCCGCGCCCAGCAGTGCCGCCGCGGTAGCGCTTCCACATCGCGTGGTCGCGCCGGCGCCCGCCGAATCCAGTGCCCAGCACCACTCCTCCGCGCGCCGCGACGTCCAGCGCGGTGACCGGGCCGTATGGCAGACGCTGCGCGGGTCCACCGTCCAGCGGCACAACACGAGCCCACGTGCGGTGGCGAAACGGCTCAGCCACCGCGGAGGCCACGTGGATCCGGCGCGCGTCGGCCCAACCCAGCACTCGGGCGTGGGAATCGCCCCACCAGGTCGTGCGCACTGACGGGCCACCTGCAGTGGCTACGACGTGCAGTTCGGGTACTCCATCGCGCTTGCTGAGGTGGGCCAGGTGCTCACCGTCGGGGGAGAAGCGCAAGTCCTTGGTCGGGGCGTGGTCGGAGGTCAGCTGCCACGGCCGGCCACCTCCCACTGGGACGAGCCGCACGTCATCCTGGGCTACGAAACCCACCAGGTCGCCGTGCAGGGTGGGGTAGCGGAGGTAGGAGTCATTACCGGCGCTCAGCATCTCCGCACCCTAGCCGCGCCGATCATCTCGGGCCTGTGCCCGCAACGCGACCGAGATCAACGACCTTGCGAGCGCTCCGGGAGGGGACTGCGCAACGTGGTCTGGCCCTCGGCCCATCGAGTCAAGAGCAGGTCAGAAAACCGGTCGGCCAGCAGGGTGCTGGCCTGAATGCCGAACACCACGTCGCGGGCAATCTCAGGTTCGGCGGCCAGCAATGGCGCGATCACCCCGTGGCGGACCAGCTGCTCGTGTACCGCGTCCGCCTCGATATGTTCGGCGTAGAACTCGATCGCTAGGGGTCCGCAGCCCAGCCGGCGCATGGCTCGGACCAGTCGGTCCGAGGCGGGGGAGGAGGTCAGCTCCGCAGTGACCAATTGCCCGATCAGCCCCCCGCGCAGCCTCCGGTGTAATCCGCATAGCGACATGAAGTTGACCTCCGCCAGAACGGCGGCCTGGGCGGCGTCGAGGTAAGCGCCGTACTCGGCGCAGAGTCCGAGCTCGGTCATCATGTCAGCGAACAGTCGGGCGTGCATGCGGTCCGGGTTGCCCGAACCGTACTCATCGTGCTCCACGGTGACCAATGCCACCTTGGCTGGCCCGCTCAGTCGGGGGATGAGCCACGCGTGCGGGTCGGCCTCCTTGAGGTGGTAGAGCGAGCGCTGCGCGATGTACTCGCGTAGCTGCCAGAGCTGCCCGGCGCAGCGCAAATGGTGCGAGATGCTCGCGGCGTCCACCGGCTCCACCAGCAGTGTGTCGACCTCGGCGGCGACGTCCGTCCCGCCCGCGACGTCGGCCCGCAGGGCGGTCAGGAAGGCCTGTTCCAGGTGCCGGCGCAGTCCGAGCAGTCCGGGATCCCACTCCAGATCGTCGGAGACTCCAGCGAAACCTCGGTAGTGCAGTTCATAGCAGCAGTACAGCGCCAACTGCAGGTCCTCGCCGTACGGATCGGCCTGCCCGACAGCCGCCGGCCCTACCTCCGCGGCGTGGGGCGCCGCGGAGGCGCCGCGCAGGGTGGCGAGCACGGCGATGGACAACGGGCCCCGAGGCGCCGGAAGAGCGGGCGCCGTGACAGGCCGTGGTGCAGTGCTGCTCAGCATCCGCGGCCCTCGGGATCCATACCGGAATCGTTGCCGGGTGCGGTGCTATTGCGCACCCGTCGGCGGTGGCTGGTGTCGCAGATCGGGTAGCGGCGACTGCGGAGGCAGGTACACAGCGCGGTGACCGCCCGATCGGAGATCACCTTCTGACCGTCCGTGAGGACGACCTCAATGGGTCCGTGTACTAAGACGGGGCCGTCATCGGTCAGGGCGACTCGGCGTCGGACGGGCTCAGTGGTCATGTTCGGGGGCATGTCAGGGGACATCTCTTGCTCCGATGACTACTAGTTCCTCGTCGCGTTGCCCGGGTTCGACAAGTCCGCGGGATTCGAGCATGGCGGCGCGGACACGCATGACGGGACCGAAGGGCACAGTGCACCGGGTGAGGACCTCGGCGTGCAGCCCGGCGTCGGCGAACCGGTCGAGGGTGACCTGGTCGTCGCAGACCGCGGAGTGGACGAGCAGCATCACACCGCCGGGCGCGAGTAGGGCAGGTCCTTCGGCGCAAATGCGGTCCAGCAGGACGCGTCCGTTGAGGCCGCCGTCCCAGCAGCGGGTGATCCGATGTCGGCGCAGGACGTTAGTAGCCGCGGGGACGTAGGGCGGGTTGGCCAGGATGAGGTCGAAGTGTTGGCCGGTCACGGGTGCAAACAGATCGCCGCGGCGCACGGTTAGCGGAAGGCGGTGCAAGCGGCTGTTGAGCCACGCGGCCGCAACCGAACGCAGCGAAAGGTCAACGGCGGTCACCGAGGATGCGCCTTCCCGGGCGGACGCCAGCGCCAGTGCGCCCGTGCCGGTCCCGATGTCCAGGACGCGGCGACCGGCCGCGTAGCCCCCTTCCCGCAAGACGTCGATCAACAAAGCGGTGTCGCTATTGGCTCGATACACCCCGAGGGGCCGCAGCAGCAGCACGATCTTCACTGTACCCAGAGCGTGACTGGAAGAAACGTCGCGTTCACTTCCCGGCAAAAATCAGTCCGTGCGGACGAACAGGAAGATGCCGTACTGCCACACCGGGTCGATCCACTGCGCGCCCAGGTCGAAACCCCGCGCGGAGACGTCGGCCACGAACTCGGGACGGTAAAATTTGTAGGAGAAGCCCGCGTTGAGCGAGTCACCGCGCCGCAGAACCAGTTCGAGGTCGAGCTCGCGCAGTACGACGGACTGGTCCTCGGTCGCGTAGAGATGCGCCTGGACCGCGGTGGTAGCGGCGTCGTAATGCGCCCGCGGGTAGAAGTACTCCAGGGCGAAATCGGCACCGAAGCGCCGGTTGAGGTGGGTCAGATGGTTGAGCCGGAACCGGGCGAAGGCCGATCGGTCGAGCGAGTCGTTATAACAGGCTTCCAACACCTGCGCCGGCTTCTGCAGGTCCGCTGACACCAGGAAACGGTCGCGGGGCCGCAGCGTGGCCGTGATCTCGGCGAGAAGCGCATCTCGCTCCTCGGGCGTGGTGTTGCCCAGGTTGCTTCCGAGCAGCATCACTGTCACCGGCTCTGGTTTGCCGTCCCGCAACCAGCCCAGTCCCGCCTCGTACCGACCCCACAGCCCTTGCACCCGCAACCCGGGCAGTTCGGTCGTCAGCTCGCGCGCGCTGGCCACCAGCATCTCGCGGCTGACGTCGATGGGAAGGTAGCTGGTGGGACGGCGTCCGGCACAGGCCGCCAACAACAGGCGGGTCTTCTTCGCGCTTCCGCTGCCCAGCTCGGCGATCCGCTCGTATCCGATGAGGTCGGCGATCTCGTCAGCGTGCCGCTGCAGCAACCCGTGCTCAACCCGGGTGGGGTAGTAGCCCGGCAGCTCGGTGATCGCCTCGAACAGTTCTGATCCGAGCGCGTCGTACCCAAGGTAGGCGGGCACCCGCGGCGGGGTTTCCTGCAGACAGCTCAGCAGACCACGCCGGTCGTCCCAGAAGCCGCCTTCGCCATCCACGGCTACGATTTCGCATTCACACTGCTCCATGCCGCACACTGTATTGTGCCGACTGGCCTTAGTGGCGCCGCTGAGCGCCTTAGCGACCTTGACGCCCGCCGCCCCGCGCCCTCGGTGGAGGCAGCCCGGATGAATCGAAAAGCTCGTGTGTGCGTGTGGTTTTACTACTTTCCGTGACGTGCACGACGCGGTAGCGTCTGGGATGGACCGCGTACGGTGGGTGACGTCTCCTCCCGCCCCGAGGTCCGGTCCGGCAGGGTAGTGCGCTACAGGGGTGGGTGCGCTGCTCGACTGCCGGTCGCCGGGGCCCGAGCGCGATCAATATCCAGATGGGGGGAGTAGGCATGATCCAGCTTGAGAACGTTACCAAAATCTACCGGATGGGCAAGGTCGAGGTGCTGGCACTCGCCGGCGTCGACCTGACTATCGACGACGGCGAACTGGTCGCCATCATGGGCCCGTCCGGATCGGGCAAGACCACGCTCATGAACATCCTGGGCTGTCTTGACGTCCCGAGCAGCGGGCGATATCTGCTCGACGGCACTGATGTCAGCCGGCTGTCCGACAACCGGCTGGCCAAGATCCGCAGCCGCAAGATCGGATTCGTGTTCCAGTCGTTCAACCTGGTTGCTCGTACCAGTGCGGTCCGCAACGTGGAGCTTCCGTTGGTTTATGCGGGGATACGGGGCCGACGTACTCCCGCCCGGCGCGCCCTGGCGCAGGTCGGTCTGAGTGACCGCGAGAAGCACATGCCCAACGAGTTATCCGGTGGTCAGCAGCAGCGGGTGGCGATCGCGCGGGCGCTGATCAACGATCCCACGCTGCTGCTTGCCGATGAGCCCACGGGCAACCTCGACACCGCATCCAGCGGTGAGATCTTGAAGTTACTCGGCGCGCTGAACGATGCGGGCCGCACCGTTGTGCTCATCACACACGAAGAAGAGGTCGCCGCGTTCGCCAAGCGGGTCGTGCGGATGCGCGATGGGCGTATCGAGAGTGACCGGGTGCAGCGGAGCCGGACGGAGGTCACCGCATGAACCTGCGGGAGGCGGTGCGCATTGCGCTCCGCGGCTTGCGCGCCAATCGGCTGCGCTCGGTGTTGACCATGCTCGGCATCATCATCGGCGTCGCAGCGGTGATCCTGCTCGTCGCCATCGGTAATGGCGTGCAGTCCTCGGTCAATGAGAAGATCCAACCACTGGCAAACCTGGTCACCATCGTGCCGTCGGTCGGCAATGTGCCAGGCGGCGCCCCCCCGAAGGATCTGATCGACGCCGACGTCACGGCGCTGCAGGACTCGTCGAGGTGGGGGGGCAGCGCCCCGGTCAACCCCCCCCCACCGGGCACACCCCGGGCCGCGGGCCCCGC
>JBBPZY010000120.1:0-11266 GCA_038276315.1 Mycobacteriales bacterium | reverse complement strand
GCCGCTGGAGAGCAGCACCGCCTGGCCGGTCTGTGCCACCGCGTCGATCAGGAGCGGGTTGGCGACCTCCCCGGAGGCGATCTTCCAGGCGGCGACGCCGACGCGGCGCAGCAGGTCGACCGCTTCCAGCGAGAATGGGGAGCTCAAGAACGCCAACCCGCGATCCTGCGCGTGCAGTCGAAGGCCGACCCAAGCCTGCGGGGTGAACTCCATCCGCTTCCAGTACGCGTAGCGAGTGTCGTCGGCGTAGCTGAACTTGACTCGCCACGGCTCGTCGGTCCGGCTCTCGGCGGACGCGATGTGGGTCTGGAACTTCACCGCATCGGCACCCGTGTCGGCGATCGCGTCGATGAACGCGTGCGCAGTGCCCAAGCTGCCGTCGTGCGCCTGGCCAACCTCACCGATAACAGCGACACGGTGGCGCCAATCGAGTACAGTCACACTACGCTGTCACCAGCGCATCGAATGGATGAAAAGCATGACTCGTATGATGAAGAATGAGCGGATAGCCGCGCTCGGTTACGACTATGGCGCGAAAGCTGTGTTGCGGCCCGCGGAGTGCAACCTGTGCGGGGCCCGCGACCACGCCGTCGAGATCGCCGAACGTGACCGTTACGGCTACCCGGCCACCTTCGTGGTGTGCCGACGTTGCGGGCTCGGGTACCTCTGCCCCCAGTTGAACGCTGCCCAGTACGCGCACTTCTACTCCGAGATCTATCGCCCGCTGGTGTCGGCCTACCACGGCCGCCGCATCGACGCCGAAACCGTGCAGGTGGAGCAGCGCGACTACGCCGCCGGGCTCGCCGCCTTCCTGCTCCCCCTGCTGCCATCGCCGCCACGCACCATCCTCGACGTCGGCGGCTCAACGGGAGTGGTGGCCAGCGTACTGGCGGCACGCCTGAACGCGCGCGCAACCGTGCTCGACCCGAGCCCCGACGAACTCGCGGTGGCGCGGGCCACCGGTATGGAGACGATCCCGGGCCTGGTGGAGGACTTCGATCCGGGTGAGCGCAGCTGGGATCTCGTGTTGCTGTGCCAGACGATCGACCATCTGCTCGACGTCCGCGGCACGCTGGCCGCGCTGCGCCGGATGACCGCCGCCGGCGGTCGGGTGTTCGTCGACATCGTCGACGTCGATGTCCTGCTGGACCGGACCGGCCGCATCGAGCGGGCGGTCAAGATTGACCATCCGTACTACCTGACCCGTTCTACCGCTGCGGCGTTGTTCACGCTCACCGGTTTGGTGATCGTCGCTGAGCGACTCACCGATGACGGTCATCGAGGCTTCGTGCTCGCCCGGGGCCCCGTCGACGAGCCCAACTGGCCGGCGCTGCAGGCCAGCGCAGCGCAGTTCGTCGCCAACGTCGCCTAACCCGGACGGGCGCCGCGGCGGCTAGAGTCACCGACGTGCCTGACCGTCGCAAGAAGATCTGCGTCGTCGTCGCCAGCCGGGCCAACCTGGCCCGGATCACCACGGTCCTCGAAGCGGTGCGCGCTCATCCCGACCTGGAACTGCAGGTGATCGCCGCCGCATCCGCGCTGCTTCAACGGTTCGGCTGTGCCGTGAAAGTCCTGGAGGCGGCCGGTTTCGTCCCCGACGCCAAGATCCCGTTCATTGTCGAGGGCCAGACGCCGGCGATGATGGCAAGATCTACTGGGCTAGGTCTGCTGGAGTTGCCGACCGCGTTCGAGCGCCTGGAACCCGACGTCGTGGTCACCGTCGCCGATCGCTTCGAGACGATCGCGACGGCGATCGCCGGCGCCTACATGAACATTCCCGTGGCCCATACTCAGGGTGGAGAGGTGTCCGGATCGATTGATGAGAGTGTCCGGCACGCGATTACCAAGCTGTCTCACATCCACTTTCCGGCAACCGAGCTCAGCGCCCGCCGCGTCATCGCGATGGGTGAGGATCCGCAGTATGTATTCAATGTCGGCTGCCCGTCGATCGACTTGGCGGCCCGGGCCTGCCCGGGCACCCGTCGCGACGCACTGGCTGACCACTGCGGCCCCAGTGCACCGATCGATCCGGAGCAGCCCTTCCTGCTGGTGATGCAGCACGGCGTCACCACCGAGTACGGCCACGGCCTCGATCAGATGACCGCGACGTTGCGCGCGGTCTCCTCGATCGGGATGCAGGCGCTGGTCTTCTGGCCGAATGTGGACGCGGGCAGCGATGAGGTGGCCGCGGGTATCCGGCAGTTCCGCGAGCAGGGCCTGGCACAGCGCTGCCAGTTCTTTCGTAACCTGCACGCCGAGGATTTCGCCCTGCTGATGATTCATTGCGCCTGCATGATCGGCAACTCGTCGGCTGCGTTGCGCGAGGGCGCATTCCTCGGCACGCCGGCTGTCAGCGTCGGCACCCGCCAGCGCGACCGGGAATGTGGCCCCAACGTGATGTTCACCTCACAGGATCCCGGCGATATCGCTGCGGCGGTCCGCACTCAGCTCGCGCATGGGCGCTACCAGCGCAGCGATCTGTTCGGTTCTGGCACCGCTGGGCGCGACATCGCCGACGTGCTGGCAACGGTGAATCCGCCCATACAGAAGCGCCTGCACTACGATTCCCGCGCCCTGCTCGGCGACCGCACAGTGGTGTAAAACAGTGGTGTAAATCCGACTAACCGACCCGCACGGCATGGGTCGTGCCGTCGGCCTTGATTCGGCTAAAGCCCAAATGGGGGACTAACACGCCGGGGATGCGAACCGAGCCGTCGGACTGCTGGCACTGCTCCAGGATCGCGACCAGCGTGCGGCCGATGGGCAGCCCGGAGCCGTTGAGGGTGGCGGCGAACCCGCGCTTGCCCTCCTTGGTCTTGGTGCGGATACCAGCGCGACGTGCCTGGAACACCCCGCAGTCCGACACGCTGGAGATTTCGCGGTAGCGCTGCTGACTGGGCAACCACACCTCGATGTCGTAGGTGTACTGCGCGGAGAAGCCGATATCGCCTGCGGGCAGCGTGACAACGCGGTATGCCAGGCCGAGCTCCTGCAGGCAGGCTTCAGCGTGGCTGAGCATGATCTCCAGCTCCTCGGCTGAGCGTGCCGCGTCGACGACCCGCACGAGTTCCACCTTCGAGAACTGGTGCAGTCTGATCAGTCCGCGGGTATCCCGACCGTAGGACCCTGCCTCGCTGCGAAAGCACGGTGTGTGCGCGGTGTAGGCCAACGGGAGGCCCTCTGCCGGAAGGGTTTCGCCGGCATGCAGGTTTGTCAGCGGGACCTCCGCGGTCGGGATCAGGAACAACTCCCGGTCGTCGACCCCAGTCTTGAAGAGGTCCGCCTCGAACTTCGGAAGATTGCCGGTGCCGGTCATCGTCGGCCGATTCACCAACGCCGGTAGCGAATACTCTATGTAGCCATGGCGTTGCGTGTGCAATTGCAGCAGAAAGGCGGTGAGGGCCCGCTCCAGCTGCGCGCCGGGACCCTTGAGGATGGCGAACCGGGGGCCGGACAGTTTCGTCGCTCGGGGGAAATCGAAGATTCCAAGGCGCTCACCGATGTCGACGTGGTCGGCGACCTCGAAATCGAAGGCGGGAGTATCGCCCCAGGTACGCACCTCGACGGCGAACTCGTCGGAGTTACCGTCAGGAAGGCGGTCATCAGGCAGGTTGGGAATGCCGAGAAGGAATTCCTGGAGGTCGGCCTCGAACTGCCGGTGCTGCTCCTCGGTCTGCTGGATCTCGGTCTTCAGCGCGCGAGCGCGTTCCCGCAGCTCAGCGACGTCCTCCCCAGCCCGGGACTTCGCCTGCACCTCGTTGGCGACCTGCTTGGCCTCCCCGCGAGCGTTGTCGATCCGTTGGATCGCCGATGTGCGTTGGGTCAGCAGCTTGCCCAACTGCCTGAGGTCCAGTTCGTAGTCTCGTCGAGCGAGTTTGCGCACGGCCTCGGTGGCCGGGTCGAGGAGAACCCGAGGATCGTGCATGCGCGCTCCCGTGCAAGTTGGACTGACGAGCTGATCAGGATCGACTCCGCACCGTGAGCGTAGCCAACCCGTGAAAATCGCAGCGACGGAGTTCCGCTCTACCATGGCGGCAGGCTGTACGGCGCCACCAGCCGGGCAAGCCCGTGGCGCAACGGGAGGTGCGTCGGGCATGGTGATGGTTGCGGTGAACTTGACCCAGCCGGAGGAGGAGCTGGGCGAGATTCCCGCCAGGCTCCGCGCGGCCGGGCTGGAGATACGCTGCGGATCGGGACGGCGATCCACGCCGACGGCAGACGTCATCGAGAGCCTGCGTGGGTGCGCGGCGGCCATCGCCGGCCAGGAACTCTACACCGCCGAGGTCTTCGACGCCTGCCCCGAACTGCGAATCGTAGTGCGCTTCGGGGTCGGCTTCGACACCGTCGACGTCGACGCAGCCACCGAGCGCGGTGTGCTCGTCGCGACCATCCCGGGCACCAGCGACGGGAGTGTCGCTGATCATGCCATCGGGTTGATGATCGACCTGGCGCACGGCATCTCGCGGCACGACCGGGCCATGCGGCGCGGCGAGTGGCAACCACACCGCGGCGTCGACATGGAGCAAGCGACGCTGGGCATCATCGGGCTTGGCCGCATCGGTCGGTCCGTCGCCCGGCGAGCGATCGGCTTCGACATGCGATTGATCGCCCACGAGCCGTATCCCGTCATGGAGTTCGTCGAGGAACACCACATCGAGCTGATGCCGCTGGATGACGTGTTGCGCCAGAGCGACTTCGTGACGCTGCATTTGCCGGCGATACCCGAGACCGAGCGCATCATCAACGCAGCGAAACTGGCCCTGATGAAACCCAGCGCCTTTCTGATCAACACCAGGCGAGGCAATCTGGTCGACGAGGACGCCGTGTATGCAGCGGCGAAATCCGGTGAGATCGTCGGTGCCGGCATCGACGCCTGGACCGCCGAGCCGATGACCGATCCGCGCTGGGCCGAGCTGGACAACGTCGTGCTCAGCCCGCACTGCGCAGCGAACACCGACGGCGTGTGGGCGGCGAGCGCGGCGCTGGCGGCGGAGATCGTGGTGAAAGCCATGCGCGGTGAGCAGCCAGACCAGTTGCTCAACCCTGAGGCGTGGGACGCCACCGGATGCCCCCAGGATCAGTTGTTACCGTAAGCGACTACCCAAATACTATCCGATACTGCAGTCCACCGTCGTCTATCACCTTTTGCGGGCTCGCTCTGGATAGCGCTACGGTCGAGCAGGTCAATCGAACACGCGGGAGCTCGTACCGAAACGGGCTGAGAGGGCAGCTGGATAACGTCCGGAGCTGTCGACCGCAGAACCTGTCCGGGTAATGCCGGCGTAGGAAGGGCGATCCATGACCACTTTGCACGATCGCACCGTCGAGCCTGCGGTGACCACTGGCCCGATCACCGGGTCGCGGAAGATCTACCGCGAGGTGCGTGACGGCCTGAGGGTCCCCGCGCGCCGGGTGGACCTGACTAACGGCCAGCACTTCGACCTTTACGACACCTCGGGCCCCTACACCGACCCGGAAGCGTCCATCGACGTCCACAACGGGCTGCTGCCGCTGCGTGCGCCATGGATCGGCGCCCGCGAGCCGGTGGAAGGCGCGGCCACTCAGCTCGCCTGGGCTCGCGCCGGCATCGTCACTCCCGAGATGGAGTTCATCGCGGCCCGCGAGGCCCTCGATGTCGAGTTGGTGCGCGCGGAGGTCGCCCGCGGCCGCGCGGTGATCCCAGCAAATCACCGGCATCCCGAATGCGAACCGATGATCATCGGGAAGAAGTTCCTGGTGAAGGTCAACGCCAACATCGGCAACTCGGCGGTCAGCTCCTCCATCGAGGAGGAGGTCGACAAGATGGTGTGGGCCACCCGCTGGGGCGCTGACACGATCATGGATCTGTCCACCGGCAAGCGAATTCACGAAACCCGGGAATGGCTGCTGCGCAACTGCCCCGTCCCGGTCGGCACGGTGCCCATCTACCAGGCGATGGAGAAGTGCAACGGCGACCCGGCGGAGCTGACCTGGGAGATCTACCGCGACACCGTGATCGAGCAGTGCGAGCAGGGTGTGGACTACATGACGGTGCACGCCGGGGTGCTGCTGCGCTACGTGCCGCTGACCGCCCGCCGGATCACCGGCATCGTCTCCCGCGGTGGGTCGATCATGGCGGCCTGGTGCCTCGCACACCACCGCGAGTCATTCCTGTACGAGAACTTCGCCGAGCTGTGCGAGATCCTGCGTCGCTACGACGTCACCTTCTCCCTCGGCGACGGCCTGCGCCCCGGCTCCATCGCCGACGCCAACGACGCCGCACAGCTCGCCGAGCTCAAAACGCTCGGGGAGCTGACCCACATCGCCCGGGGTCACGACGTGCAGGTGATGATCGAGGGTCCCGGGCACGTTCCCATGCATAAGATCGTCGAAAATGTGCGTCTGGAAGAGGAATGGTGCGACGAGGCGCCGTTCTACACTCTGGGCCCATTGGCGACGGACATCGCGCCGGCTTATGACCACATCACCTCGGCGATCGGCGCTGCGATGATCGCGCAGGCCGGTACCGCGATGCTCTGCTACGTCACACCCAAAGAGCACCTGGGGCTGCCCGACCGCGACGACGTGAAGACCGGCGTAATCACCTATAAGATCGCCGCGCACAGCGCTGATCTGGCCAAGGGACATCCGGGTGCGCAAGCCTGGGACGATGCCCTGTCGACCGCCCGCTTCGAATTCCGCTGGCACGATCAGTTCGCGCTGGCGCTCGACCCGGACACCGCGCTTTCCTATCACGACGAGACGCTGCCCGCGGAACCTGCGAAGACCGCGCATTTCTGCTCGATGTGTGGGCCCAAGTTCTGCTCGATGCGGATCTCCGCCGACGTCCGCGCCTACGCCGCCGAGCACGGATTGTCCACTGTGGAGGCCATCGAGGAAGGCATGAAGGAGAAGTCCGACGAGTTCGCCGCGGCCGGCGGGAAGGTGTACCTGCCCGTGGCCGAAGCGTGATCGCTGGGCCTCCCGCTGGGCCCCCAGTCGCACTGACCATCGCGGGATCGGATTCCGGGGGTGGGGCCGGGCTGCAGGCTGATCTGCGCACGTTCACCGTCTGCGGCGTACACGGTTGCGTCGCGGTCACCGCGGTGACGGTGCAGAACTCGATGGGTGTGGCCGGTTTCGTGGAAATCCCACCGTCCACTGTGGCTGATCAAATCCGGGCAGTGACGACCGATATCGGAATCACCGCCGCCAAGACCGGCATGCTCGCCAGCGCGGCGATCATCTCGGCGGTGGCACAGGTGTGCGACGACGTCGGCATCGGTCGCTCGGTGCCGCTGGTGGTCGATCCAGTGGCCGCCTCCATGCACGGCGATCCCCTGCTGGCCGCCGATGCGCTGTCCGCGTTGCGCTCGGAGCTGCTCCCCCGAGCCGCCCTGGTTACTCCCAACCTCGACGAGGTGCGGCTGCTGGTCGGCGTGGACGTCGGATCCCGCGCGGAGCAGCACGAGGCCGCCCGCGCGCTCCATGCGTTGGGATCCCGGTGGGTCTTGATCAAGGGCGGGCACCTACGTGACCGCGCCGACGATGGACTGTGTCTGGATCTGCTGTATGACGGCACCGACTTCACCGAGTTCACCGGCCCCCGGCTGGCTACCCCGCACACCCACGGTAGCGGCGACTCGCTGGCCGCGGCGATCACCTCCGCGCTCGCCTACGGCGTCCCGATGCCCGAGGCGGTCGGCTACGGCAAGCGATACATCAAGCAGGCGATAGCCCACGCGTACCCACTAGGCGCGGGAATCGGCCCGGTCTCCCCGTTCTGGCGGCTGCGTCCCTCCTGAGTCCGCGCCGGAGTGGTGGCGCCACCGGCATCGTCACGTCGCGAAACGGGCCGCGGATCGCTGGCGTGCTTTCGCGACTTCGATCTCTCGATCTCTCGGCGGCGCGGCCGTCACCAGCTCATTGAGCAGGCACATTGAGGCATCGGTGACGGCGTCGACCGCGCGTTGAAACGCCACCTCATTGATCTGCGACGGCTTGGTGCAGCCACTGATCTTCCGCACGTACTGTAGCGCTGCGCTGCGCACCTCATCGTGCGTCGCAGGCGGTGCGAAGTTGTACAGCGGGCGGATGTTGCGGCACATGCCCACATCCTAGAGAGGAAGCTGACCTGCGGCGCTGGCCTCATCGGCCCCACCAGTCCCAGAGAAAGCTGGGTGGGTCCGCTGAGCATGTGCCACCAGAGGCAACTCCCGGGGCAAAGTTGCCCTGCACGGCACGTTCGTAGGTTACCGTCCGGGCCGGCACGGTTCTCCGAGCTGGTTCAGTGCCGCGCCACCACTACGACCTCGTATCGCGTAGTTGCAATGACTACACTAGGCGGATGGAGGTGCCGACCACTGGAGCGGTCCGGATCGTCGGCTCCCACCGGCCGCCGGATTTGTAGTTACCGTGATCGCGGCTCACATTGATGGCGAGCTTTGGGACGTCACGGCATGGAAGACGACCGATGCGGAGCGGCGCATGTACCAGGAGGCACACGATGACGACGCGGTCTGAGACTGAGATTGATCAGCGGCTGGCACCGGTAGCAGCCGAGTACGTCGCCGAAGAGCATGCAGCCGCCGAGGAAGAGTCGCGCGAGGCGACCGCCTCCGCGGTATTCTCCGTTCGCTTGACACCGGCTACCTATGAAGCGGTCCGAACCGCGGCCACCCGCGCACACATGACTCCCTCGGCGCTGATCCGCAGGTGGGTGACGGAACGCGTCGAAGAAAGTGACAGTGGCGATTTGGCCACGGCAGTCGCGACCCTGCGCCGCGACGTCGAGCGAGTAGCCAACCTCGTGCGGCCCGCATGACAGCTACACCTTCAGCCGCGCAGCGTGGCCGCATGGGTTGAGAGTAAATAGCACACCGCAAGGACTTCAGCGAGCCTCGTCGCGTGTCTGATGCGGTCGCCGATCGTCGGGACGTCGTCCAGCTCCCCGGCAGCCACCGCGGTCCTGGTCGCCATCGGGACGCTGCCGCCCCGCAACGAGCACATGGCCCGGCTGCAACGGTGGATCACCCACAGCGTCCGAAGCCGACCAAGCTCTCGCGGCTACCAGGGTTGGCCGCGATGGTGGAGGAGAAGCTGGAACGGCGGTGGTCGCCACAGCAGATCTCGGGATGGCTGCGACGACGGTACGCGCCGTGTTACTCGCCGGTGCCTCCGACGTGCTTGCGGCGGCCTCGCGACTGGACCTCCTCACTATGGCTGAAAGCCTGGCCGTGGTCGCCCGCAACGCCGGAAAGGAGAGTACCCACTCCTTTCCACTCTCAACATATCGCGCACCGGGGGGCTTGCGGCAAGACCCGGGTCGTGTCGCAGAATCGTCGGCCGAGGCCAGGACCTGCGAAAATGGGAGTCACGAAATGCGTGTGTTGTTGTCGACGTATGGGTCGCGCGGGGACGTTGAACCGCTGGTGGGACTCGCGGTGCGGTTGCGGGCACTCGGCGCTGAGGTGCGGGTGTGCGCGCCGCCGGACGAGGACTTCGCGGAGCTGTTGGCCCGTGTCGGCGTGCCGCTGGTGCCGGTCGGCCAGTCGGCGCGCGCGCTGACGGCCGCGTGCCGCCGCCGTCATCCCTGCCCCGGCACGCGGCCGAGTTGATCGCCAGTCAGTTCGACGCGGTCACCGCGGCGGCCGAGGGATGCGATGCGTTGGTGGCGACCGGCATGATGCCGGCCGCAGCCGGCGCGCGGTCGGTGGCCGAGAAACTGGGCATCCGCTCCGTGTCCGTGACCTTCCAGCAGCTCACCCTGCCGTCGCCGCACCACCCGCCGCTGGCGTATCCGGGCCGGCCGTTCCCGCCGGAGGTGACCGACAACCGGGTGCTGTGGGACCTGGACGCCCAGAGCATCAACGCGCTGTTCGGTGCGGCGCTCAACACGAACCGGGCGTCGATCGGCCTGCCACCGGTGGACAACGTCCGCGACTACGTCATCGGCGACCAGCCGTGGCTGGCGACGGACCCGATCCTGGACCCGTGGCAGGAGACGCCGGACCTCGACGTCGTCCAGACCGGCGCGTGGATCCTGCCCGACGTTCGCCCGCTCCCGGCCGAGTTGGTGGCGTTCCTGGACGCCGGCGCACCACCGGTGTACGTGGGCTTCGGCAGCATGCGCCGCGTCTCGGAGGACATCGCCCGGGTGGCCATCGAGGCGATCCAAGCGCAGGGCCGCCGCGCGGTCGTGGCCCGCGGCTGGGCCGACCTGGCCCTGATCGACGACCGGGATGACTGCTTCGGCGTCGGCGAGGTCAACCAGCAAGCACTGTTCGGCCGGGTGGCCGTTGTGCACCACGGCGGCGCGGGCACGACGACGACGGCAGCCCGGGCCGGCGCGCCTCAGCTGGTGGTACCCCAGTTGGTGGACCAGCCGTACTGGGCCGGCCGGGTGGCCGACCTGGGCATCGGCGCGGCACACGACGGTCCGACTCCGACCACCGAGTCCCTGTCAGCCGCGCTCAGGACGACCCTGACCCCCGAGACCCGCGCACGAGCGACCGCCGTGGCCAGCACGATCCGCACCGACGGGGCGACGGTGGCCGCGACGCTGCTGCTCGACGCGATCAGCCGGGAAAGGCCGCCGGCGTCCGCGCCGTCGGCGTCCACGTGACCACGCGGGATCGTCGCGCCGGGGAAATGCCTGGCGCCTGGATGCACCGATTCGACGTCGTTAAATGGGGGTTTCGATGATTGACGTGATCGTTGCCGGCGGCGGACCGACCGGCGTGATGCTGGCCAGCGAGTTGCGGCTGCACGGTGTGCACGTGGTCGTGCTAGAGAAGGCGGCGGAGCCGGCCAGGCATGTCCGCGCGCTCGGCCTGCACGTGCGCAGCATCGAGGCGATGGGCCAGCGCGGTCTGCTGGAGCGGTTCCTCGCGCACGGCCACCAGTACGGGGTCGGCGGTTTCTTCGCCGGCATCGACAAGCCCTCGCCCGACCGGCTGGACACCGCGCATCCCTACGTCCTCGGCATCCCGCAGACCACCACCGATCGCCTGCTGGCCGAGCGCGCCACCGAGCTCGGCGCCGAGATCCGGCGCGGCTGCGAGCTGGTCGGGCTGAGCCAGGACGACCACGGGGTGACCGCTGAGCTGGCCGACGGCACGCAGCTGCGCTCGCGCTACCTCGTCGGCTGCGACGGCGGCCGCAGCACGGTGCGCAAGCTGCTCGGCGTCGGCTTCCCCGGCGAGCCCACCAGGGTCGAGACGCTGCTGGGCGAGATGGAGGTGGCCGTGCCACCGGAGACGCTGGCCGCCGTGGTGGCCGAAGTCCG
>JBBPZY010000119.1:0-4863 GCA_038276315.1 Mycobacteriales bacterium | reverse complement strand
GCTGCTCGTCCTGGCGATCTCACTGCTCATCACCCGGGTGGCGACAGTGATCCTCACCGCCAGCGGCATGTCCAGCCAGTCCGCCCGCTTCCAGGCCCGCTCAGCGTTCACCGGCGCCGGGTTCACCACGACCGAGTCCGAGAGTGTGGTGAGTCATCCGCTGCGCCGCCGGGTGGTCGCCACACTGATGCTGTTGGGCAACGCGGGTATCGTCGCCGCTGCCAGCTCGGCCATCATCGGGTTCCGTGGCGGTGCGTTCGGCAGCGCCTGGTGGCGCATCCTCGAACTCGGCGTCGGTTTGATCGCCCTGGTGTTCGTCTCCCGCAGCGCGTGGGTTGACCGCCGGCTCACGGCCGCGATCAGCCACCTCATCCACCGGTACACCGACCTTCCCAGCCGCGACCTGGCCGGTCTCCTCGACCTGGCTGGGGAATACTCGGTCACCGAACTGGCGATCAGCCCGGCTGACTGGGCGGCCAACCGCTCACTCGGCGACCTGGCGTTGCGTGACGAAGGCGTCGCCGTCCTCGGGCTCTATCGTGCCGATGGCCACTACCTCGGTGCGCCGACCGGTCGCACCGTCGTGGCCGCCGGCGATATCCTCATCGTATACGGACGCGGGGAGCTGCTGCGCGAACTCGACGACCGGCCCACCGGACCAGACGGCGATCTGGCACACCGCGCGGCGGTGGCGCGTCAACAGCGCCTGGAACGCATCCAGCACGACACCGGTGTCACCTGAATCTGAGATGGCATGGCATCGGCCGACTATCTCGACACAGCCGCTGCTGGAGTCCTCAGCATCGGTGCGAGCAGGGCTGCCAGCACCGCACCGAACACAAGGTGTACGGCCAACTCAAGTGGCTGGTTGGTGACCTGCAGGAAGGCGGAGAATTGCGGCACCAGCCGGGAGAGTACCTGGAAGTCGACGATGTAGATGATCCCGCCGTAGAGTAGCCCGGCCCACAGCAACCAGCCTGCCGATCGGTTGCGCATCATCGGAACGACCAGGACGGCGAACACCAGTCCGAACACCGCCGCGAGCAACGAGTGGATCACCATGCCGATCCAGATCGCGGCGTGCGGTGGTGGCGGGCCCTGCGCCAGCGTGGCCACGGTCTTAAACGGTGCGAGCGCGGGTTTGCCCATAGTGGTGGCGAACCAGGAGTTCAGCGCGATGAACACCGCCCCAGCGAGGAAGCCGGCGACAAGACCCGAGCCCGCGTACTTCGTGATGGCGGTGCGCCCTGGCGCGTATTGATTAGCCTGTTTAGTAGTGGTCGCCATGATATCGATCTCCTCCCGACGCTGATGCGTCACACTTCGTGTACCCGGACTGTGCGGGAGGAAACGTCGTATCCCGCGGCGCATTCGCTCAGCCGGGCCGCCGCCTTTCAGCTCAAAAAGAACGGACGTGAGAAACGACATGTCATGGATCAGCGGCGACTGGCCGGAGCTCGGGATCGTCGCGGGCAAGGGGGCTCTGATGTACGTGACCGCGCTGGTCGGCCTCCGGCTCGGGGAACGGCGGACGCTGGCCCAGTGGTCGATCATCGACTTCGTCACGGCCGTCGGGATCGGAGCGATCGTCGGTCGCACCGCGGTCGCCGGCAGCCAGTCGTTCGTCACCGGAGCTGTCGCCCTGGTCACGCTGATCGTGGTGCACCGGCTCGCCAGCGTGGCGCGGTTCAACGCCGTGTTCAGCACGCTCGTCGAGCACCGGGTCCGGGTTCTCGTCGAGCACGGCCGGATCAACCGGGGACAGTTGCGCCGCGGCGGCCTGACCGACGACGACCTGTTCGCACAGCTACGGCAGGCAGGCGTGCACCACCTGGAGGACATCCGGTATGTACTCTACGAGGCCAGCGGCGGCCTCACGATCGTGCGCGAAGACACCGATCCCGACTCCGAACTCGTCGAGGCCGGTCTCAAGGGAGCCGTCGGCCTCAGCGCTCATCGGCGATAATCCTTGGTGACGATCACGATCAGGCCCGGGCTGGCGTGTGCGATCCCTGGGAAGCGCGGCATGACCCGCATCCCGAACTCGGCACCGATAGCCTCAGCGTCGGCACGCTGGCCGGTCCCCTCCTGGTAGTACACGGTGGTCGTGGGAATCGTCCCGCACGGGTAATTCCCGACATCAGCCACCGTCCAACCCTGGGCGGTGAGATCACCCGCCGCGCGCGCGGCCAAGCCCCGGATGGTGCTGTTGTTGTAGACGCGCACCTCGGCTCTGCCCACCCCCGATTCGCCTTTACCCTGTCCCGCACCGGTCACCGGGGAGTATGGCGCGGGCTCCGGCGGCCCGGGCGCGGGTACCTCGGCTTCAGCGGAACCCGAGGGCGGCGGATATGGCGCTTGCGCGGGTCCTGAGGTCGCTGGCGGCGGATAGGGAATGACGGAAGGGGCCGCCGGCCCGGCGCTGGGAGCGTGGGGTGGCGTGGCCAGCGGTGGGCCGCTGCTCTCCGAGCTCTGCTGCCTACAGGTGACCGCGACCAATCCAATGAGGACAGCAATGAGCGCCAATCCCAGCAGTGCGCCGGCACGATGCCTGCGCCAGCTCGATCCGGTCCCTTTGGGTGTGCTCATGGTGCTCCTCAGCTCATGATCACGCGCCTGGGAATAACAAACGTGAGATTCTCCGGCGTAGTGAATCACGCGCCTGGTTAAGAAGTCGGCGGCGCGCCGCTGCGCCATGTCCCCTTACTGGCGAGCGGGATACCGGGCATGACCGGTGGCTCGGGACAGCGCCAGGTCCGCCGTTCGCGGGAAACCGACCTCGAATAAGTCAGCTGGTTACGCTCGCCCGGCTGGTGTCCGACGTCGAAGGAGCATCGAAGGTGACCGTGGCCTGGGTGAAGCCGAGTGAGCGGGCCAGCGTGGTGAGCATCTGGCGGGTGTTCTCCTCGCCGCGCCGGGTCAGGTCGCTCGTCTTGGCGGCGTCGTTCAGCTTGGCGCTGGCGAGCTGGTAGAGCTCCTGATCGTCGCTGGTCGGATTATTCTCGAACACGGCGGCGACCCGGTTGAAGATGCCACGCTCGCGGCCGATCACGCGGCTCGCGGCCGGATCGATGACGGCAGGCGCCAGCCGCGGGGCCGGGAGGGCGAAGGTGACCGAGCGCCGGTCCGGGGACACCGTCACCCGATTGGTACCGACACCCGCGAAGTCGACCATCGCGTCGACCGAGCCGCGGCCGAGGAAGGTCGTGCGCTCGCCGCTGATCAGCGGCGACACATGGGCGGTGTCGTGCTCGACATCTACCACGACCTCAAAAGTGCCGGTGGCGGCGTGGTATTGCGACAGGTTCTGCAGCGCCAGCATCAGCGGCGCCGGACTGTGGTCCACAACCTGTGACGCGAACGGATTGCTCCAGTGCGGGAAGAAGCTGCCGAGCTGCGTGCCGATCGGCACCAGGATCGCGATTGTGGCTACGGCGGCGAGTAGTCTCCGGCGGGTCCGCCTGCGGTTGTCCGACTGGGCCAAGTACTCGACCGTGTCACGCTCGAGCAGCTGGGGCATCCGAATCTCCAACGGTTGGTGCGATGCTTGAGCGTGGCCACGTCAGGAGGCTTGCGTGCCAACCACACTAACGGCTACCTCCGATGTTTGCTCCCTGGAACCCGATCGTGGGACCATCCCTTACCGTCACCTGATTACGGTGTCCCGAGACTCCGTACGGTAGCGCGTGATGTCAGCCAGTGCCGAACCCGAGCCGGCCTGGCTGCGGCTGATGACGCTGAGCTTCCCGTTGCTCTCCAGCACGATGGCCGCGACCAGCTCCAACCCACCGATGCCACTGGTGCGTACGGCCTGTCGCAGGCTGTCGTGGGTGACCCGCTGCGTGGCCAGAGCGGCCTCCAGCGGCTGGCCGTCGCGCAGCAGGAGGGTTGGACCCGCGGTGGCAGCGCGCCGCAGGACCGAGCTGCGGGTGGACAGCCATGCGGCTAGCAACTGCAGTACCGCAAGCAGGGCCAGGGCCAACGCACCTTCGGCCAGTGCGACGGACTTCGACAGCAGCACCGTGGCGAGGGTGGACCCCAGCGCCACCGTCACGATGAAGTCGAAGGCATTGAGTGCCGCGAGGGTCCGCTTGCCGCTGACCCGCAGCACCAGGATGAGCCACAGGTAGCCGATCGTCCCCGCGATCAGGACCCGGAGCAGACCGCTGACGTCGCCGAAGAACACCTCCGCAGGCTACCCAAAACCGTGCCCCTCGAACCTGAGCCGAAGGTACGCGACCGCCGAGTGGCAGATCGTGCCGCGGTGTGGTGTGGTGAAGATCAAGAACACCGGGCGCAGGGACGGAGCACCGATGGGGACACGCGGCGTCGGGAATGAGACGAGCGCGCGGCGCGAGACACTGCGTACCCAGCTCTGGCCACTGCCGACGCTCGCGGTGGTGCTGGCCTTCGCATTGGGAGTGGGACTACCGCGGCTGGATGTCCAGATCGCCGGCGCGTTGCCCCCGACGCTGACGGCCTACCTGTTCGGGGGTGGGGCGGGCGCGGCGCGCACGGTGCTCAGCTCGATCGCCGGCTCGCTGATCACCGTCACCTCGCTGACCTTCTCGCTGACCGTGGTGACGCTGCAGCTGGCCAGCGGCCAGTTCTCACCGCGGCTGCTGCGCACCTTCAGCCGGGACCGGGTGGTCCACATCACCCTGGCGCTGTTCCTCGCGACATTCACCTACGCGCTGACCGTGCTGCGCACCGTACGCACCTCCACCAGTGACCAACCGCAGTTCGTCCCCCAGGTAGCGGTGACCGTGGCGTTCGCCCTGGCGCTGGCCAGCGTGCTCGGCCTCGTGCTGTTCCTGGCGCACCTGGCACAGGAGATCCGGGTCGAGACGATGCTGCGCAACG
>JBBPZY010000118.1:0-12673 GCA_038276315.1 Mycobacteriales bacterium | reverse complement strand
CGCTGACGTCGCCGCCGACCAGGTGCAGCCCGGGGACCGCATCATTTTGTGCATGGCCAAGGAGGTCGAGAGTGGCAGGAAGCAGGCCGAGATCCATTCCGACCGGCACGTGGAGTACCTCGAGCGCGAAATCATCCAGCCCCGTGGCGCCCAGCTTGTGCTGTACCTCAAGAGTGGAAAGCACTACTACGCCCGCTACGAACAGGACGATGGTGTGCGTCAGCACATCACCTCCGGCGGCGGCGGCGCCTTCTTACATCCCACCCACAACCTCCCCGAGCGCATGGACCGTCCAGGACCGCAAGGAGCCATCTCCTACCGCAGAGCTGGCACGTATCCCTCACCGGCTGTATCAAAAGGGCTGAGGAAGCGGATCTGGCTGCTTCCTGTCTACAACCTTCCCCTGGCCGCGGTGTTCGGCACCGTGCAAGTGCTGTTGGCGTTCATGCTGGGACTGCATCTCAGAGACCGCCACGTCGCGCTGGGCCTCGGTGACCTGCTTCAAGCTCTGTGGGAGAGTCCGACGTCCTTCCTCCTCAGCCTGCTCATGGCCGTGTCCTTGGCCGGGATGGTGCGCTTCGCCCACGACGCCACTGGTATCCGCCGACTTATGCTGGGGTTGATCCATTCGACGCTGCAACTGGCGGGCGTGGCCGGAGTCATGATCGCCGCCTCCTGGATGTCGTCCGCCTTCGGGCTTCGGGGCGTGTGGTCCTTGGTCGCTTTCATCGGCCTGGTCGGCGTGGTGGGTGGCCTCGGAGGAATGGTGGGGATGTCGGCCTACCTCTGGGCCACCAACTGCCTTGGCCTGCACGGAACCGAGGGATACGCATCCCTGCACCACCAGGATCATAAGCACTTTCTCCGGCTGCACATCCAGGCCGACGGTGCCCTGACGGTGTACCCGATAGGTGTCGACCGAGTCGCCCGGCAGTGGACGCTGTGCCCGGACGCGCCTGCACATGAGCCCTGGTTCGCCCCCGCTGGCTTCGAGCCCGAACCGCATCTCATTGAAAAGCCAATCACGATCAGTGGCCAAACCAAACCCTAAAAGCTCCGAGGCTGTGGATCTGATACGACAGCCGGTCGAATAGGGCTGACAAACAGTGCAGCACTTTTCTGGTAGCGTGCCGCTGCGCTACGCTACCGAGGTGGGTAAGGCATGATCGATCAGTGCTACAGCATGGCAGCCAGGTGCCCCCGCTGCGAGCATCGCGCCATCCTGACCGTGGCTGCGGCAAACCGTCTGGTGTTGGCGTCAAAGCACCGGTTGGAGTCCTTCCCGTGTCCCCTTAGACACGGCTGGCACCTGCGATACCCGGGCATCGAAAATGGTGGCAAGGGGCCGCGCCGCGGGTGGCGCTGAGCGTCGACTCGTGGTCGTCGGACCGATGCAGCTCGTGGTGATGGGCGTCTCCGGTTGCGGCAAGAGCACTGTGGCCGCGCTGATCGCCAGCCGAACCGGCTGCCCGCTGGCCGAGGGCGACGACTTCCACTCCGCCGCGAGCATCGCCAGGATGGCCGCCGGCTTCCCCCTTGATGACGCGATGCGGACGCCCTGGTTGGCGGCCATCGCGGGTTGGCTCACCGAGCGAGCCGCCAGTGGCGAGTGCGCCGTGGTGAGCTGCTCGGCGCTGACCCGGGCCTACCGCGACGTGCTGCGCGGCGCGGGTCCAGACGTTCGGATGGTGCACCTGGCGGCTCCCTATGAACTGGTCGCACAACGGCTGGCCGCCCGCCATGGTCATTTCATGCCGCCGCGGCTGCTGGCCTCCCAATACGCCGTGCTAGAACCACTAGCCCCCGACGAGCCCGGCATCACCCTCAACCTGCAAGCCTCCCCCCAACACCTCGCCGACGAGGTGCTGCGAACGTTCCGCCTTCGACCGCATCCCGCGGGCTGAGCGAGCTTATTCGGCGTGTGCAACCCCCTGCGCGTGCTGAATGCGGGCGAAGCTGATGGAATGTAACCGGGCGGTAAGGGTTGCGGGGCGGTTCGTGCGGCAGGATGTCCCGCAGCGTCTGATGCGAGGGGAGGTCGTCGTGCGGCTTGTCGATGCCTTCCTGCGCTCGTGGGACGAAGTCCAGGGCTCGCCGGACGAAGTCGGGGGTTTGCGGGACGCAACCGGGGTGCGGCGCTGACCGCCCCGCGCGCGACGCTGCTGGTGCTGGCCAAGGCGCCGGTACCGGGAAAGGTCAAGACCCGGCTATGCCCGCCTGCCAGCCCGACTCAGGCCGCCCGGATCGCCGCGGCGGCCCTTTTGGACACGGTGGACGCGGTGCTCGCGGTGCCCGACGTGACACCCGTGGTAGCACTGACAGGTGATCTTGCCCAGGCGATCGACGCCGAGGCACTCACCGCGCAGTTGCGGGCCACCACGGTGCTGCCGCAACGTGGTACGACGTTGGGGCAACGGATCGCCGCTGCCTACGCCGATGCCGCGGCGGCAGTCGGTGATCGGCCGGTGTTGCAGATCGGGATGGACACCCCGCAGGTCGACGCCGAGCTTCTCACCCACTGCCTGGACCTGCTCGACGGCGACGGCGTGGACGCCGTGCTCGGCATGGCCACCGATGGTGGTTGGTGGGTTCTGGGCGTACGGCGTCCCGAACTGGCCGCTCTGATCGCTGATATTCCGACGTCGCTGCCGGACACCGGGCAGCGGACGCTGGCCGCGCTACGCGCCTCCGGATGCCGGCTGGTGGAACTGCCGGAATTGTCCGACGTGGATACCTGGGGCGACGCGGTGGCGGTGGCCGCCGAGGTACCTGACGGCCGCTTCGCCGCAGCCGTCGCTGCCGCCACGGCTGCTCTGGAGTGCCGCCGGTGATCGCCGAACACACGTCAGTCTTCGATCCGGCGTTGGCCGGGAGGGCCGCCCAGCTCGTCGGCGATGACGGGCGGATTTTTCCGGTTGCCCCGCAGCGCTGGCTGGCCCCGGCCGATGACGAGGATGTCTGGCTGTTGAACCGCTGCACCGGACCGACAGTCGACGTGGGCTGCGGTCCCGGCCGGTTGGTGGCCGAGCTAGCCGGCCGAGGTGTTCCGGCGCTGGGCGTGGACTGCTCGCCACTGGCGGTCCGGCAATGCCATTCCCGTGGCGCTGCGGTGCTGCACCGCGATGTCTTCGCCACGCTGCCCGGCGAGGGTCGGTGGCACCACGTGTTGCTGGCGGACGGCAACATCGGTATCGGCGGGGATCCGTTGCGCCTGCTGCGCCGGTGTGCCGCCCTGCTCAGGCCCGGCGGCACCATGCTGGTCGAGGCTGGACAGCCCGGAGCTGGGCTGTGGCGGGGCGCGGCCAGGCTTCAGGTGATCGGCAGCACGGCGGGCCCCTGGTTTCCGTGGGCGGTCGCTGAGCTGACGGCGCTCGTCGCGCTCGCCGCACTGGCCGGGTTTCAGGCCGGGGACCGCTATCGCGCCGGCCGCTGCTTCCTCGAGCTGCGCTATGTCAGCGGACGGTAAGCCCAGGCAGCCTGCTGGAGCGTTAGCGTTGCGACCATGAGCGTGCTGGACCGTTGGGCTGATCGAGCAGCCGAGCACCCCCCGCCGGGGCCGTTCCGGGGCGGCTTCTGGCGTAGCCCGCTACGCGGCCCATGGTTCACCGCCATGCTCAGCGTGGCGCTGCTGCCCGGCATCACGCTGTTGTTCCTCACCGGCCTGGCGTCCTACGCCGCTTACAACCCGAACCTGGCGCCGGGCAACGACACCACACCCGACAAGGGGTTGCTCGGATCCTGGCTGCCCGGCTGGCCGGCCGGTCCGTCCTGGCTGTACTGGGTGAACCAGGGCGTGCACGTGACGCTCGGATTGGTGCTCATCCCGGTTGTACTGGCCAAGCTGTGGTCGGTGTTGCCCAAGCTGTTCGAGTGGCCTCCGGCGCGTTCGATCACCCACCTGATCGAGCGGGCCTCGCTGCTGCTGCTCGTCGGAGGCGCGGTATTCGAGCTGGTCACCGGCGTTATGAACATCCAGTACTACTATGCCTGGCCGTTCAGTTTCTACCAGGCGCACTACTACGGGGCGTGGGTGTTCATCGCCGCGTTCGTCGTACACGTGGCGTTTCGGCTGCGCACCATGGTCAGCGCGCTGCGCGGCCGCAGCCTCCGGGTAGAGCTTCGCACCCCGGTCTCGCAGACCGTCGCCGAGCAACCCGACCCCGATCACCTGGTGTCGCCTGATCCCGCCGCGGCGACCATCTCGCGGCGGGGCGCGCTGGGCATGGTCGCGGCCGGCTCGTTGACACTGTTCGCCCTCAGTGTGGGCCAGACCATCGGCGGGGTGACCCGCTCGACCGCGCTGCTGGCGCTGCGGGGGCAGAACAGGGGGACGGGCCCTGCGGATTTCCAGGTGAACAAGACCGCCGCCGAGGCGGGGATCGCTCCGGTCGATGACGGCTGGCGGCTCGAGCTCAAGGGTCCGGCCGCCACGTCGCTGTCCCGCGCCCGACTGCTCGCGCTGCCGCAGCACACCGCGCGGCTGCCGATCGCCTGCGTGGAGGGCTGGTCCACCGGCGTGCAGACCTGGACTGGAGTGCGGCTGGCCGACCTCGCCGCCATGGTGGGCGCGGCGCCGGATACCAGCCTGTTCGTCGAGTCGCTGCAGCGCGGTGGCGGTTTCGGCTCGGCGACGTTGTCCGCTGGTCAAGTAAGGGCCCCCGACGCCTTGCTCGCGCTGCGGGTCAACGGCGCGGATCTGACCACGGACCACGGTTTTCCGTCTCGGGTGGTGGTGCCGGCGTTGCCGGGGGTGCACAACACCAAGTGGGTCACCCGCATGACGTTCCTACCGGCGACAGCATGACCCGCCGCGAAGGGGTGCAGCTGGTGGCGCTGCTGGCCAGCTTCGTCATCGCCGGCTACGCCGCGGTCCGGTTGCTGGCCGGTGATGTGATCGGAACCGGCGCCTGGTTCGTCGGCAGCGCCGTCGTCCACGATCTGGTGCTTTTCCCGCTTTACGCGGGGATCGACGCCGCGCTGGTGATGCTGCTGCGCCGGCGCCCCGAGTTGGCGACCGTGGCCGGGGTGCGGTGGCTGAACTACCTTCGGGTACCCGTGGTGATCTCCGGGTTATTGCTGCTGGTGTGGTCACCGCTGATCCTGCGAGTATCCAATGGTGCCTACCACGCGGCATCGGGGTTCTCGGCGCAGCCGTTCCTGCCGCGTTGGCTTGCCGTCACCGCGGTGCTCTTCGCGATCTCCGCGGCTATCCTGGCGGCGCGTGCTGCCATGGTCCGCGCCGCGCCGCGCGTCGTGCCATGACCGCGGGCGGGGCGGTGCTGGTCGTCGACGACGATGTGCTCGTGCGTGACGTGGTCAGCCGCTATCTCGGCCGGGCGGGTTACCAGGTCACAGTTGCCGGGGACGGCGAGCAGGCGCTGCGCGCGGCGCACGCTTACCCACCGGACCTGGTAGTACTCGATCTCATGCTGCCCGGCATTCCCGGACTGGAGGTGTGCCGGCGGTTGCGGGCGGCGGGTCCGATGCCGGTCGTCATGCTCACCGCCCTGGGTGAGGAGGAGGACCGCATCCTTGGTCTGGAGCTGGGCGCTGACGACTACATCACCAAGCCCTTCAGCCCGCGGGAACTCGTGCTGCGAGTCGCCTCGGTGCTGCGCCGGGCCCGATCCCCACAGCCGCCGACCCTGGTGGCGCCGATCGATGACGACGGGCTGGTGGTGGACGTCGCTGGTCGCCGGGCGGTTCTGGGCGGCCAGGAGTTGGCGTTGACCGCTCGGGAGTTCGAGCTGCTGGCCTTTCTCATTCAGCACCCTGGCCGAGCGTTCACCCGCAGCGAGTTGCTCGAGCAGGTGTGGGCCTGGACCTTCGGCGACCATTCCACGGTGACCGTCCACGTGCGACGGTTGCGGGAGAAGGTGGAGGTCGACCCCACCGCGCCACGGCGGATCGCCACGGTGTGGGGTGTGGGTTACCGCTACGACCGCAAGGAGTGACCGCGGTGCTCGACGAACTGCGTCACGTCGGCCTGGTCGCGTTGTTGTGCACCCTGCCGGTGGCCCTGCTCGGTGCACTGCTGATGCATCGAATGCGGCGGTACTCGATCACCGCCGCGGTCACCGTGCTGGTGCTGGTGCCGGTGGCCGCGACCCTAGCGGGGGTGCTCGGCGTCAACGGGTGGATGTTCACCCCGGTGCTGAGCACCGAACTCGCCGTGGCCGCCGCAGTGGCCGCGGTGAGCGTACCGACCGGGCTGCTGCTCGGCCGCGGCATCGCACAGGAGGTGACCTGGCAGCGGGAGGCCCGCGCACGGGACCGGGCGGCCGAATCGGCGCGACGCGAGCTGGTCGCCTGGATCAGCCACGACCTGCGCACCCCACTGGCCGGGATCCGCGCGATGACAGAGGCCCTGGCTGACCGGGTGGTCACCGACCCCGCCGAGGTCGCCCAGTACGCGCACCGCATCGGGCGCCAGACCCAGCGTCTCAGCGGCATGGTCGACGACTTGTTCCAGCTCTCCCGGATCAGCTCCGGGGCAATGCGGTTGACTCTGTCCGCGATCCCGTTGGGTGAAGTCGTCTCCGAAGCCCTGGCCGCCGAAGCCGTCACCGCCGCACGTAAGGGCGTCCGGTTGCGCGCTGACGCCAGCAGCCAATGGCCGGTTGTCCACGGCAGCGACCCGGAGCTGGCCCGGGTGCTGCGCAACCTGCTGTCCAACGCGATCCGGCACACGCCGCCGGATGGCACCGTGATGGTCGCCGCGGGAGCCCGCGACGGGCGGGCGTGGTTACGGGTCGACGACGCCTGCGGCGGCATCCCCGAGCAGGACCTGGACCGGGTCTTCGACGTCGCCTACCGTGCCAACACCGCCCGCACGCCGGTGTCCGCCGACGAATCCGGTGCCGGCCTGGGCCTGGCTATCGCCCGCGGCTTGGTCCAAGCCCACGCCGGCCACATCGAAGCCCGCAACCACGGCGCCGGCTGCCGTTTCGAAATCCACCTACCACTAGCTCCCACGACCCCCGAGTGACGCGTTGCGCGCATTCAGCGGGCTCAGCGGGCCCGGCACCCAAGGGATGAACGTCTCGATCGGTGGAGTCTACGCGCTGGCAACCGTTCGAGGTCGCCGACGACGGGCTCGGCTACCTTCGCTGAGTTGCTCGCTCAGCTAGGCAGCAGCGTAAAGCCTTCCTTTGCGGCGGCGGTACGGAGCCGGCCGTCGAACGCCGCTACCGTGCGGCAGTCCGGGATGGCGTCCGCGGCGGCCTTCGCGCTGGCCAGTTGAACCGCGTCGTAGGCACGCAGACCGTGCACCCCGACCAGCCGGGAGGCGATCTCCAGCACGGTGGCGGTCGTGGCGACCACGCCGAAGCGCGGGGGATCCAGCGCCGACCCGTGATAGTCGGCCTCGAATGCGGCGACGAGGACCGCGGTATCGGCCACGTCCAGCTCGCCCATCCGATGCTTGCGCCAGATCGCGGCCGGGACCTCGACCCTGGCCAATGCCGACACGACCAGTGAGCCCTGTTCTCGGATCAACTGGTGATCGTGTTCGTCGGCGTAGAGCTTCACCAAAGCCGACGAGTCGGCGCAGACAATCATTCCCGGCTGTCGTGGATCAGCTCCGCGAGCTGGTGACCCTGGCCGGCTCGACGACGCGCGCCGGCCACGTCATCCTCGGCCGGTCTGGGGTGGGGCGGACCCATTTGTGCTAGCAGGCCCGCTGCGGCCAGTCGCTCTCGGACTCGCAGGGACTCGTCGTCAGTCAGTTCCGGATCGGTGGCGGCATCGAGCACCCGCGTGAGAAACTCGTTGATGCTGCTACCGCGCTGGTCAGCGGCACGGCGCACCCGTGCGACCAACTCATCCGGAGCGCGCCAGGTCACCTGCGCCATGCAGGCATGCTAGCAGGCATGACACCACTGCGCTGTTCACCCGGCTGCACCCGGTAGCGTGTGGCGGTGGCTGATGGGGCGTACCGCTGCGTGGCGCATACCGCCGTGGGGTTGTTCCGGGCGTTGGACCTACGGATCGACATCGTCGGGTGGGAGCATGTGCCGGCCACCGGTGGCGCTGTGGTGGTAATCAACCACACCGGGTACCTCGACTTCGCTCTCGCCGCCCTGCCGTTCTTTCAAGCGCATGGACGGTTGGTGCGCTTCATGGCCAAGCAGGACGTATTCACCCATCGGGTGACCGGGCCGTTGATGCGCGCCATGCACCACATCCCCGTCGACCGCGCGGCGGGAGCGGGCGCCTTCCGTCTCGCGGTCGAGGCAGTGCGGGCCGGTGAGTTGGTGGGGGTGTTCCCCGAGGCCGGGATCAGCCGCAGCTTCTGCCTCAAGGAGTTCAAGACCGGCGCCACCCGGATGGCGCGTTCCGCGGGTGTCCCGCTGATCCCCGTGACGTTGTGGGGCAGCCAACGGGTATGGACCAAGGGCCGCAAACCCTCCATCCGCGCCGCGCGGCATATCCCGATCAGCATCACCATCGGGGCGCCAGCGCAGCCGGGGCGGGGCCGAGAAGTGGACACCGCGCTGGTCGAGGCGATGAACAAGCTGCTCGACGAGACCCGCGTGCGTTATCCCGAGGCGCCCGGCGGTGATCCCTGGTGGATGCCGGCACACCTCGGGGGCACCGCTCTGACGCCAGAGCGGGCCGCCGAGTTGGACGCGCAGGAACAGCTGGAGCGCGCCCAGCGCCGACCCGACCCGAACGTGAGCGGCTGAAGGCCGTTTACGGACCTACGAGCGAGCCGCGGCCCGCTCCAGGGCCGCAGCGCGGCGCTGCTCGAATCGGCTGGCCTGCCCGTCGAGTTGGGTGACGAACTCGGCCAACTCGACGCGAGCCTTCGCACCCTCCGCGTCGAGGCCCTCAAGGTCGAACACTCCCCAGTGCCGCAGCAGCGGCAAGATCACTTCATCGTGGTGGATCCTCAGGTCATAGATGCCGGCCCGGGCGATCTGCGCGGCTTTGCGGGCAAAGCCGGGGATGACGATGCCTGGCATGTTGAACGCGACGACCTCGTCGGTGATCGCGCGCAGGGTGGGGCCGGGGGAGACGTCGAGGGCGGCCTTGAGCAGATCGCGGTAGAAGACCATGTGCAGGTTCTCGTCGGTGGAGACCCGGGTGAGCAGCCGTTCGGCGATGGGGTCACCGGCATGGCGGCCAGTGTTGCGATGCGAGATCCGGGTGGCGAGTTCCTGGAAGGAGACGTAGGCCAGGACATGTAGCAGTGGCGACTCCTGGGTGTAGTAGCCGGTTTGCATGACCTGCATCCTGGCCCGCTCCAGCTCTACGGGGTCGACGCCGCGGGTGACCAGGAGATAGTCCCGGATGCAGTAGGCGTGCCGACCCTCCTCGGCGGTCCAGCGATGCACCCAGGTCCCCCAGGCGCCGTCGCGCCCGAACGCGCGCTCGATCTCCCGGTGATAGCTGGGCAGGTTGTCCTCGGTGAGGAGGTTGACCTCCAGCGCGGTCCGGGCGATCGGCGACAGCCGCGACTGCTCCGGGTCCCAGGCCTGCCCGCCGAGGTCGGCGTAGTCGCGGCCAAGACTCCACGGCACGTACTCGTGCGGCATCCACTCCTTCGCGGCGGCCAGGTGCCGGTGGAGATTCTCGGTGACCACCGGCTCGAGTTCGTGCAGCAACCGGACAGTGTCCGAGGTCGTCGTCATTGGGGTCCTCAGCAGCAGATCGGGGCGGGCCCTACCTGCACCACCGTATCTTGCCGAGCTACTTAGCGGGGCTGCGTGGCAGTGGTCTCGTGGGCAGGCCGGCTAACTGCTCCCATCAGGCGGGGGCTCGAGGTCGACGGCGACGGCGACCCGCGGAGATCGTCACAGCAAGGATGCCGACCCCCTGTCCTTGATGCCGAGAACGGTGTCGCTGACCGCGCGGACGGTCTCGTCCTGCCCGTTGACTCGGCCCACGAGCCGGGCGACTTCCGGGCTAGCCATGCGAGGCAGCGTATCCGGCGGTGCTGACGGAGCAGACCGCGCAGGTGGACTCGGTCGATCCTTGACCCAGAGGTCCCATTCCGGCGCTTCCAAGACCTGACGGAGACGGCCCCGCCGACCCCACGAGATCCGACCGGCTCGACCGATCGCCGGAGCGTGGTAGCGGGGTGCACTCGTCGCCGACCCACTCGCAGCAGACTTCCACTACGCGTAGTTAACGGACCACGCACCGTATGGATTACAGGTTTCACCTATCGGTCTCTTCGCCAGTGCGTGATTGATCCGTAACGTAGAGCGAGCATCGGGGAGCGACAATTGGGTTACGAACTGAACGAGGGGACCCGATCCGTGCTTGTCCGAAGTCGCTTTCGTGCGCTGGCTGCTGCTGCCTTGGGCTTGGCGCTGAGCGTGGGCGCCGCGCTACCGGCGTCGGCGTCGCTCGCATTCCCGGAGCCGCTCAGCGCCGTGCAGGGGTTGCCTGCCGCCGACCTGCTGCGGCTGCACGGCGTAATGGGGGTGCTGGATTCCCGGTCGGGCTCGGTCCCGAACTCGGTGACCGGCTGGTACGTCGACCCGGCCAGCAACTCTGTCGTGGTGTCGAGCACCGACGACGCGGCTGCTCGGACCTTCGCGGCAGGTCAGCGCAACGTGCGCATCGAGCACGTCGACGTTCGCCCGCGGCTGCTGGCCGACCTACGCGGGGGTGACACGATCACCACCAGCGCGGGCGGGCGCTGCTCGGTCGGTTTCAACGCTGTCAAAGGCCGCACCCGCTACATCATCACCGCCGGGCACTGCACCAAGCTGGGTGGCACGTGGTCCGGGCCGGACGGCACCGCCATCGGTCCGGTCGCGAAAACCACGTTCCCTGGTCATGACTTCGGGCTGGTCGAGGTGACATCGAAGGCCTGGGAGCAGACCCACGACGTCGACAGCGACAACGGCTACCTCAACGTGGCAGGGGACGCACCGGCTGCGGTCGGCAAGCAGGTCTGCCTGTCCGGGTCCACCAGCGGGTACCACTGCGGCCAGGTGGACGCCGTCGGCGAAACCGTGAACTACGGAGACGGCGACATCGTCAACGGGCTCACCAGGACCAATATGTGCGCCGAGGCCGGTGACTCCGGTGGCTCCATTATGAGCGGTACCCAAGCTCAGGGCACCTTGTCCGGCGGCACCGGCGGTTGCCTGCTCGGTGGGCAGACGTACTTCCAGCCGATCCAGGAGGTGCTGTCCACCTACGGGCTGACGCTGATCACGGGCGCGCCCACCGCAGACGAACGCTAGCGCGATGACCGCAGCCGCAGCGCGAAGGCGGCGGCGGCCGCCTGTGGATCCGCTGCCTCAGTGAGTGCGCGCACCACCACGGCGCGCTGCGCACCAGCAGCACGCACCTGCTCCAGCCGTTGGATGTTCTCGATGCCGCCGATGGCGAACCACGGGTGAGTCGGGGTTGCCGAAGCGATGCGGCGGATCAGATCGAGTCCGGCGGCCGGGCGCCCCGGCTTGGTCGGGGTGGCCCAGCACGGTCCCGCGCAGAAGTAGTCCACCCCGGGCTGGCCGGCGGCGTCGGCGGCCTGCCCGGGATCACGCGTGGAACGGCCGATGACCACCTCGTCGCCGAGTATCCGGCGCGCCCAGCTGACCGGCAGGTCCTCCTGGCCCAAGTGCAGCACGTGGGCACCGGCGGCCAGCGCGACGTCGGCCCGGTCGTTCACCGCCAGCAGCGCGCCGTGGCGCCGGCACGCGTCGGCGAGTATCTCGAGGGCGGCAAGCTCGGGGCTTGCCTCCAGGGCCTTGTCTCGTAGCTGGACGATGTCCACGCCACCGCTCAGCGCGGCGTCGGCGAACTCGGAGAGGTCACCCCGGTCGGTCCGCGCGTCGGTGCACAGGTACAGCCGCGCGTCGGCCAGCCGGGCCCTGATCTGCTCACCGTCCATCCGGTGACCGTATCGAGGTAGGCTGAAAACCGGTCCGCACGGGAGCCTGACGCGGCTGAGAGGGGGTCATGGCGACCCCGACCGTCGAACCTGATCCGGGTCATGCCGGCGCAGGGAGCGTGATGAGCGGTTCGGTTGGGACCGTCGCCGTGGTCGGTGGCGGCATCATCGGGTTGAGTTGCGCGTGGCGCGCGGCGGCTGCGGGGTTCGCGGTGACCGTGCACGACCCCGCCCCGGGATCGGGTGCCTCGCGCGTCGCAGGCGGGATGCTCGCCCCGGTCACCGAGGCGGTGCCGGGGGAGGCGGAAGTACTCGCGTTGGGGACGGCGTCGCTGCGCCGCTGGCCGGCCTTCGCCGGTGAGCTCGTCGCCGCCGGCGCCGACCCCTGCCTACGGACCCGAGGCACGTTCGTCGTCGCGGTGGATCCCGGTGACCGCGCCGACTTAGACCGGCTCGCCGAACAGCTGTCCCGGATCGGACGGCAGGTGGAACTGCGTTCGGGCCGGCAAGCGCGCCGGGCCGAGCCGTCGCTGGGCCCGCAGGTGTGCCGGGCGCTGTCGGTCCCGGGTGACCTCTCGGTGGACAATCGGGCACTGCTGAAGGCGCTGCTGGCAGCCTGCCGTGGCGTCGGGGTGCACTTCTCCGGCCAACGGTGTGCCCGGCTGCCGGCGGCCGATGTGGTCGTGTTGGCCGCCGGTGCGCACAGCGCCGCGCTGCACCCCACTCTGGCTCGAGTGATCCGCCCGGTGAAAGGGGAGATAATGCGGCTGAGGTCCCGGCCGGGCAGGGTGGCGCCGCCGGCGCGGGCCGGCCGCG
>JBBPZY010000117.1:0-9751 GCA_038276315.1 Mycobacteriales bacterium | reverse complement strand
CTTCGAGAAGCGCTCGGTTTCGATCGTCGCCGAGGTGACGATCACTTTGAGATCGGGGCGGCGCGGCAGGACGCGCTTGAGATAGCCCAGCAGAAAATCGATGTTGAGGCTGCGTTCGTGCGCCTCATCGATGATGATCGTGTCGTAGGCCCTGAGCAGCCGATCGCTCTGCGTCTCGGCGAGCAGGATGCCGTCGGTCATCAGCTTGACCAGGGTGTCCTCGGATACGCGATCGGTGAACCGCACTTTCCAACCGACCGCGCCGCCGATCGGGACTTCCAGTTCCTCGGCGATGCGCTCGGCCACCGTACGCGCGGCGAGCCTGCGCGGCTGGGTGTGCCCGATGGTGCCGAGGACCCCTCGACCGAGCTCCAGGCAGATCTTGGGGATCTGGGTGGTCTTGCCGGACCCGGTCTCCCCGGCGATCACCACCACCTGGTGGTCCCGGATCGCCGCAGCGATCTCGCCGGTGTGCTGGCTGATCGGTAGCGCCGGTGGGTACCGGATCTGCGGCACGGCAGCCCGCCGACGAGCCATTCGCCGGTCGCCCAACGATTCGCGCACGAGTGGTGATCTCCTAGCGGGCGCGCTCAGCGGCGCACCCGGTCTCCTGACACCCCGCTGCACTTGCAGGCACAGTCGTAGGCACGCCGTAACTCGAACACTAAAGATCCTCCCCCGCCGACTTCGACTGGACACCCACCGAGGTTCTCCGCGCCATTGACGCCCGGCTGGGGCGTTGCAGGCCGGCAAGGCGGCCCCGTCTCGTGATCGGATTTTACCTTCAGCTAACCGATCTCGGACCGAGCGGTAACCACGTGCTCCGTAGCATCTGCGCCATGGCCTCACTCGTCCCGGTGTCTGGCCGCGAGAACGGCACCTTCCCTCAGCTACGGACCGGACGCACCAACGCTGGTCCCCCGGTCCTTGGTGGTGATCTGGGAGTGCGGCCAGGCGAGTCGGACGCAACGCAAATGCTAGCTGGGGTGCTGCTATTCGCCCTCGCCACGATCACCACAGTGCTGGCGTTGTTGTGGTGGCTGACCTGAGACCCACTAGGTAGACCCGTAGGTAGACAGCCGGCAAGGGACAGATCGGGCACCAGTCAGCTACCCCGCAACCGTGGCCGCCGGGCCGCCCACTTACCGACCCCTGCTGCCCGGTCGCGTGCGGCGCCCTGCGGCCGTTGTCATCCTGCTGACGATCCTCGTGATCGCGCCGTGGTTGCTGGTTTGTGTTACTACTTTAGGTGAAGAATTCCCACGATTGTGAACCATATCAGTCCTATACTTCGAACACACAGTAGTCATTTGGCACATCAGGGTCACAGTCGGCGGTCACGACGAGGGGTTCGACGGGGGGCGGCGTGAGTATTCGACCTGTCGGGGTGGGTACCGGGCACGGCGACGGCACGATTTCGATCATGGCTTGCCCCGATCCGATCCCCAGCGTGTTGGGTGCCTGGGACCGGCTGGTGGACAACACCGCGGGTACCGACGTCACCCAGCTCACCGCCTGGGCACGCCTACGCGCTCGAGTCGGCTACTCACCGTTGTACCTACTGGCCTTCGATGCGGGGGAACTCGTCGGCGGCGCGCAGATCATGCACCGGCGGGTGCCCGTGGTTGGCAGTGTCGGCTACCTGCCCTACGGCCCGGTGATTGCCACAGCTGCGGCTGACCGCAGCGGGATCTGCCGAGCGCTCGGCAGCGGTCTGGCGGCACTGGGCCGTCGCCGGTTGCGGATGCTGTTCGTCCAACCGCCCGAAGGGGCTGATGACCTGAGCCGCGAGTTGCTCGCGCGCGGGTTCCGCGCCTCGTCGGCCGGCATCGCACCGTCGGGTTCAATTCGCATTGACCTCACTGCCACGGAGGAGGAGATTCGCCGCCGGTTCGCTCGGCGGCTGCGCTCGTGGCCGGCGAAGTGGGCGCCACGAGGTGTCACGGTTCGCGTCGGGGATAGTCGCGACATCCCGCTGCTGGCGGCGTTGATGGCCCACTCGGGGCGTCACCAGGATTACCAACCGTTGCCGATCGACTACATCGAGACGATGTATGCGGAGCTGGCGGCAACAGAGCAGGCGGCGCTGTTCGTGGGCGAGGTGCGCGGCGAACCCGTCGCCGCAGACCTTGTCACCGTGTGCGGCGCGATGGTCCGGGGTCGGCTGGCCGGATTCGACCGCACCGGCGAGGCTGCGCACCTCAGCGTCCCCGCCGCCATCAGATGGGAGATCATCCGGTGGGCGAAGGCACGCGGGTACAGATGGTACGACCTGGGAGGGCTGCACGAGGAGGCATTGCGCGCCTTGCTTGCCGGGGAGTGCCGGCACAGCGACAGCTGGCCGAGTTCGGATCAGACGAAGGTGGCGTTCGGAGGGAGCCCATTCCGGTATCCGAGCGCCGTCGAGATGATCAATTCCGCACCGGTCAGGACCGCTTACGACTTTTCACGACGATGGGCGGGCGGCCGGCGCTTGGTCGCCCGAGCGACCCGACGGTTCCGCGGCGCCACACCGTAACGCCCGCGGCGTCACCGCAGGACTCAAACCGGTTCACGGCGCGATCCCAGGATGGGGCCTCATCCTCCGGTCCGGGTCCGAGGACGCTCCCTATCGTCCGTGGCCGTTGAGGTAGCGAGACCGATGCGGGGTGTCCGACCTTGGTTGTCAGGCGCTATACGAGCGGCTGGACGACCGCATCCGGCGGCGGGCCAGTGAGGTGGCGGCCAGGCCATCTGCCGTGAGATGAGGCCACTGTCATCGTGCTCCGAGAGACGGGTATTCTGCGTTTCTAGATTCGAGTATCGAGAGGGGTTGCCCAAGTGGTGCTTTCTCACGCTTATCGCGTGTCAATTGAAGCAGAGGGTTTGGATGCTCGTCGCGCTTGGGAAGAGCTAGTGGCTCATGATGAGAGCGTCGTGTTGTCGAAGACGCCCGAGTGGGCTGACTGTATATGCAGTTCCGGTAGTTTCTCGGACGCCGCTTTGCTGTTCCGGGGAGACGATGGACGTCGACTGATCCTACCTCGTTTCCGGAAAACCGGAATGCTTTCCTCTTTGGGGCTATTCGAATCGCCGCCGCACGGATGGGGTCTTGGTGCTGATGCAGGTGGTTTCCTCAGCGAAGAAGGTCCAGCATCGGCCGGCCAGACCCGGGCCCTGATCCAGGAGATCAAAGGCCATCCCGGTCTGCGCACCCGCGTCATGGTGGGTGGCGACGACGCCGTAGCATGGGCGTCAACAGTTCCGAGCACCATATATTCCACCGCCCGGACCGCGCAGGTGCTCGATCTCCGCGGTGGTTTTTCCACGGTGTGGTCCGAACGGTTCACGAGTAAGGTGCGATCTAATGCGCGGAAAGCGGAACGGCGGGGTGTCGTGGTGGAGTCGGACAATACTGGGCGACTCGTTCCGGTGTTCGACGCGCTGTACCGGAACTCGGTCGATAGATGGGCTCAAGAGCGGGGTAATCCGTTATCGTTGATGCGCTGGCTCGCGCAGCGCCGCGAGCCGCAGGGCAAGCTCGCGGCAGTAGCCCGGAGCATGGGTGAGCGTTGCACCGTGTCGATAGCGTGGCGGGGAGGTGAACCTCTCGCTGGCATTTTCGTCCTCACGAAGGGTCCGCGGGTTACGTACTGGCGGGGGGCGATGGACAAGGAACGGGCGCGTGGTACCGGTGCGAATGAACTCCTTCACCGTCACGCGATCGAGACCGCGTGTGCCGATGAACGTCAGAGCTATGATTTCGGCCTGTACCAAACAGAGGATTTGAAGAGATTCAAGAGTACTTTTGGAGCGCGGGAAGTTCCCGTGCACGTCTACTATTTCGAGAGATTTGCCAGGGCGGCTGCCGAAGCCAAGTTTTACCACGCCGCCAAGCAGGCTGTGCAAACAGTGGCGCGGATTACGCACACCGGTGGGTGAGCCGATACGCCCGGGTCCGGGCGGCTGGCTTTCTGTCTGGGGTGTTGGATAGCGTCGATCGAGCGGCCCGCGTATCGGTGGCTCAAGTGGGTCTTGTCTGGGTTCGTGGCGCAACGGAGGCGATCGAGGGTGGCGGTAAGACCGCTTAGTGCGTTGACCGGCCTGCTGGCTTTGCTGCTCGGCGTCGCAGCCTGTGGTGGTGGCGGACGCGAGTCGGGCAAGCCCGCCGAGCAAATCCTCCACGACGCTCAGGCTGCGGCCGAGAAGGCCTCGTCGGTGCACATCGTGGGTGATGTGACCCGCGGCGGCGTCCGCGCCAAGCTCGACCTGTTGCTGGCCGGCAACGGCGACGGCAGGGAACAGATCACCACCTCCGGTCGTACGGTCGAGGTCGTCAAGGTCGGCCAGGTCCTCTACGTCCGGGGAATACCGGGCCTGTCCGGGCCTAGCTACCGGCGGCTGTCGCTGTCCGATCCCCGGGCCGCACCGCTGGCTCGAGCGGTGGACAAGCAGGCCATATTCATGCAGTTGATCAACGCCAAGGACACCGTCTCCATCATCGGTATCGAGACGGTCAACGGCCGCGCGGCGGTCAAGCTCAAGCCGCAGACCGGCACCGGGATCCTCGACATCGCCGACGATGCCGAGCACCCTTATCCGCTGCGGATCGATAGCACCGCCAGCGGCCAGGGTGTCATCACCTTCTCCGACTGGGGCGCCGACGTGACCATCCCGCCGCCACCCGGCAGCGGTGGTTAACGCCCTTGGCTGGCTGGGTGTCAGGGCGCTTGCGCGCTGTTCACCGCGTTGGCCGGAAGGGTGGCGTGCATCATCGAGACGTTGTACCGGTCGTACTGGGTCATCGTGAAGTAGATGTCGGATCCCTTGGAGTCCGGGTTGAAGAAGCCGCCGTATAAATGTGGGTACCGGCTGGAGGTCGCGACCGGTATCGGCGCGCCCCACGGTCCGGTCGGCTGCGGGGCCAAGCGGACCACGATCGCGCCGCGTGACTCGTCCAGAGTCATCATCTCCCAACTGTGCAGGACCTGGTCGTAGCGGACTGACAGCTCGCCGACGGGACCGGCCACGATCGGGGCGGCGAGCAGGCTGGTGCCCCGCAGCCAGTTGTTCCCGGTCCAGTACTCGTAGGCCGAGGTGTCCAGCAATCGCTGCTCGGGGACCCGAGCGACATAGGCGTCGCCGAAACGACCGTTGGGTGTGCCGAACGCATAGACGAAGCCATCGCGGCGGGCGTAGGCGATCATCTGGAATTTCTCGTCGACGCCCGGGCTGTTGAGCCGGCGCGCGCTGGGGGCATCCTGCCAGGTCTGCCCGCCGTCGTCGGAGTACGCGACGCCACCGTAGTTCGTGGTCCATCGCCCAGGTTGACCGAAATGGCGCACCGACATGTAGGCCAGATAGTTGCGCCCATCGACGTTGACGCCGCCGGTGGGGATCTTGGTCATCTCGACACCGTCGCGTTTGAGTGAGGGCACCAGTTCCTTGGCGTGGTCGGTCCGGTCGGTGACGAAGTCGTCGAAGGACATGCCGTCAGCGGGATTGCGGTCGCTGCTGCGGGCCAGCGTGTTCGAGCGCCAATCGATCACGGCCGGGTCCCCGGGTCCGCTGTCGGGACCGGCCCATTTGGCGCCGAAGGTGTCACCGAAGGCAGCCAGGATCCGCCCTCTTTCATCGGTCCACATAATGCCCAGATCGGTGCCCTTGACCTCATAACGCGCCTCAGTGTCGTTGATCGACTCGGCGCCGGTGATCGCGGCAACCCGACTCGCCTGGTCCTGCGGCGCGGTCTGCGCCGCCCCCTGCGGTGCCAGTCCCACGGTGACTGCCGCGACCACGATCGCCGATACAGCCCCGGCCCGACCTCGGTGGCTGAGCATCATCGGCTCCCCACCGGTGGCAGTAGCCGGCGGACGGCGGCGGGGTCGGCGCCGAGGTCGACGTAGAGCTGGGCCCAGCGCCGGTCGACGGCACTGGGTGGCTTCCCGTCGCAGTAAGGCTTGGACCCGTTGACTGTGTAGTAGTGCAATACCGTGAGCACTTGGGTGGTGTCGCGGCGTTGCGGATCGGTGTAGCGACTGCCCGGGGGCGCCGGCTGGTGGATCATGCATGCCACGGTGCGCCCACCCTCGGCGTCGAACAGCGGTCCGGGATCCTCGGTCGCGGCGCCCCCGGAGCAGGCTCCGGTGAGCAGCGTGAGCCCGAGTACCGACGGCAGAAACCGATAGAGACGCATGTGACCTCCCTAGCCCGCCGCGCCGAAGCTGGTGGCGGCCAGTCCCAAGCCGACGACCAGGACCAGCAGTGCGGTGAGCACTGGCAGCGCCGCCATCAGACCCGCGGCGCGCTGGCGCAACCGCGCACCCGAGTCGCTGGCGTGCAGGTGATCCCGGACCCGGACCAGGATCAGCCCGGCCGCGGTGAGGGTCGCGGCCATGCCCGCCCCGTAACAGAAGACGAGCACGATGCCGAACCACGTCCGTCCCAGAGCTATCGCGCTGAACAGCACCACCAGCGCGGTCGGGCTCGGCACCAGACCGCCGGCCACCCCCATCGCGACAAGAGCGCCCCGGCTGTAGCGGTTGCCCGCCAGCTGCGGGTCACGGTGTCGATCGCCGTGTCCGTGTCCGTGGCCGTGTCCGTGTCCATGCCCGTGGCCGTGGCCATGCCCGACTCCATGGCCGATTGCCGCCGGACCGCCGACGCCGACTGACACCGGCACCGGCACCGAGCCGACCGGGACGGCGGCTGCCCGAGCGGCCGACCGCTGCCGTAGGGCAGAACGCAACAGCCCGATCCCGATCCCGGCCACCAGCAGCCCACTGATCACCCCGAGCCAGCGCAGCACACCTTCTGGTGCCAGCGAGCTGAACACCGTCACCATCAGTCCGAGCACCAGTACTCCGGCGGTGTGCGTGAGGGTCACCGTGGCCCCTACCACGACGGCGTCGCGACGGGTGCCCTGCCGGCCTGCCAGGTAAGCGGCCATGACGGTCTTGCCATGCCCTGGCAGCGCGGCGTGGGCCGCGCCGACGACCAGCGCCATCAGCACCGCCAGCCCACCGAATAGCGGGGTGAGCGATCCGCCCGCGAGATCGGTGAACAGGCTCGTGATACCCCCGGACCAGCGTTCCAGCACCCCAGCGGTGGGCAGCGCCACCCCCAGCCCCCCACCGGTCACGCCGCTGCCGGGTTCGGTCCGCAGCGTCACGTCGCGCACACCCAGCGGTGAGCTGAGCAGGTCATTGGGATAGCGGCGCAACTCGCCGCTCACGCTCGTCGCCGGCACCTGCGGCTCGAGCAGCCGCACCCCATTGCCAACGGCGGTGATCTCGTGCCAGCCCACCCGGTCTGCGCGGTAGCCGTCGGAGAACGACAGCGCGGCGGCCCGGTCGAGCTGGGCGGGTGCGGACAGCTCGCAGGTCAACCGGGTAGTCGCAAGGCCGGCCTGGCCGGGTGGGTACTCCACCTGCGCCGAGTGCACCACCCAGCGCAGCGGCGAGCCGCCCACCGTGGCGGACAGGCCGCCCACCACCTGGGTGCACTCGCGGGCCGCGAAGGCGGAGCGCTCGGTAGCGCCGATCACGTCGTCACCGTTGGTATCAGCCAGCGGCTTGTCCTGCAAAGTCGGGATCTCCGCGATGTCCACGATGGCGCGGTCGGTGACGTGGTCGCGCAGCAGCGTGAGCCCGTCGTAGTGGTTGACGGTGAAGTTTCCCAGCGGGTGGGCCAGCGCGGTGCCGGCCAGCGGTCCGACCACCAGCACCGCGGCCAGCCCGAGCAGGACGAGCAGCCGGCGGATCACCGGGCGGCCTGCAGCTGCGCCAGCGCGGCGCGGGCCCGGGGGGCCTGCAGCGGGGAGAAGTACGGGTTGATCTGCAGAGCCGTCGACAGCGCTTGCTCAGCCTCAGCGTTGCGACCCAAGCCCTTGAGAATCATGCCGCGGTGGTAGGCGAACAGCGCGCTGCGGTAGCCGGTGGCGCCAGCCTGCTCGGCGTATCCCAGCGCCTCGGCGTCTTGCCCGTTGGTGTGCAGCGCCCACGCCAGGGCGTCGGCCGCCAGGATCATGTGCCGGCGGTTCCATTCGGCCCGGCCATGCGCCACCGCCTGCGCCGGATCGCCGAGATCGGCCTGGGTGGTCGCGGCGGTGAGATCATCGGCGACCCCGTTGGCGGCGAAAAGGCGCTGTTGCGCATCGAGCAGCGCCAACTGCTCCTTGGCTTGGTCAGCGTGCCCGGCGACGGTGAGCAGCTCGGCGTACTCGGCGATGTACTGCGGCAGCGGCAGCTGCTGGGTCAACCGCTGGTATCCGGCCAGCGCCTCATCGAGATTCCCCCGAGCCGCGGCGACCTTGGCGAGACCCTGCTCCAGCGTGGGGGACCCGCCACCGGCGGTGATGCCTGCTTGATACTGCCGCGCAGCCTCGTCCAGCTGACCGGAGTTGAAAGCCAGCTCGCCGAGGTAGTACCGGCAGAAGGCGACATCAGAGGGCGTGGTGGCGTCGTCGAGTGCCTGCAACAGCGCGGTGCGTGCATCCGCCACCCGCCCGTGCAGCTCCAGGTCGTAGGACCCTCGGGTCAGCGAGCTGACCCCCGGCTGCAGGTCGAGCATGTGCTGCGCGGCATCGGTAGCCGCATCGGGCTGCCCGAGCTGGGTATGGGAGTCGGTGAGAACCGCGTACACCGCGGCGGTGTCGGGCCGGATCGTGCGAGCCTTCTCGCCCCAGTCCCGGCCGGCAGCGAAGTCGTGCCGGGCGTTGGCCAGCGCGCCCATGCCGATCATGGCCTCGGCGTTGTCGGCCGGCTTGACCTGAAAAGAGCGCTCCAGCGCGCCTTGAGCCTTGGCGTAGTAGCTCGGGTCAGCCGTGATCCGAGCCTGCTCGATGTAGGGGATGCTCAGCGCGGCCCAGGTCCGGCCATCGGTGGGGACCTCGCGAAGCCGCTTCTGATCGGCTTGGATGACCGCGGAGAGAGTTCCCCCTCGCGCCGCTGGGCTGTCGCCGATCACGGCGACCCGGGGCGCCGGGTCGGTGGAGCTATCAGTGGAGTGACCGGAGACCAAGCTCACGGTCGCGATCACAACGAGCGGAACACCCGCGGCGGCCAGCAGGCTCGCCGCCCACTGACGCCGGCTCCGGTTAGGCAAGGTATGTGCTCCAGTCTCGGGTGACAGGCCTGGGGTGCGACCGGATCAGCTACGGACACCGGTCACACCCCAGGTGAGCCTCAGCTAGTCGCCGCGGACCTTATCGGACCCGCGACGACGGAGCAGGGAGGACCCCGAGCCGATCATCATCATCCCGAACAGCCCACCAACGGCCGTCGGGCTGCCGAAGCCGAGCAGGTTGCCCAGTCCCAGGAAACCGCCGTCCCGATGCTTGTCACCGTCGTGGTTCGAGCCGAACGGGCCGTCACCGCGATGATCGCCCTTGTCACCCTTGTGATCGCCCTTGTCGCCGCGTTGGTCGCCATCATCGCCCGAACCAGCGGTGTTGACGCCCTGGTCGTGCGGTAGCGCGACGTAGGGGAACTGGTCGCTGAACCGGAGGTCGTTGTGGTCGACCCCGTCACCCTTCGCGAGCGCCGGAACGATGTGCGGTGGCAGACCCTGGTTGAAGGCACCTTCCAGCGTCTGGAGCTCGATGTCGACGGCGTCGTCGGCCAACCGGCGGCCGTTGGGGAAGCCCTGCAGGTCACCACCGAGCACCCCGAGCCGGTTGGGCTCCCGGGTGATCGGGGTGCTCATGTTCAACCGCTCCTCCTCGGCAGGGACGAACGCTTTCGGGTTCACGTCCTTGTTGAGCAGCTGCGAG
>JBBPZY010000116.1:0-3574 GCA_038276315.1 Mycobacteriales bacterium | reverse complement strand
ATGAGTTCCTGGACAGCTACGCCGGCACCGGGGCGTTCTGGAACGCCAGCACCCGGCTGCTCGACGGGTTCAAGCTACGGCGGGTCCCGGAGACCGGGATCAACGTTGATCGGGTGCCTGGACCGCGCGGGCCGGTCACCTTCGCTGACCTGTACCTGCGGCAATTCATGATCATTCCGACGAACTTGGCTGGCGGATGAGGCCGAGGTAACCGGCGATTGCCAGCGTCGCCAGCGTCCACACCAGGGCTTGGAGCACCCAGGTGGACGCGGTGAACGCTTCGCCGGCTGGACTGGATGTGTCGAAATCGCAGCGGTTTCCGATGCGTGCCGGGGTTAGCGGCACGCTGCGGTCGATACCCGCTCCGATCTGCTCGACCAGTGAGCACGGCGACTGGGGGTTGCGAGCTTGACTGGTGTGCGCGGTGACGAATCGGTCTGGGCCCAGGGAGGTGTGCCCGGCGGCAACACCCAGCCCGGCCGCGACCATGAGCACCAGCACGAGGGCGACGACAGCGCGACTGCTTCGGTAGCCGTATCCAGCGAGTGCTCCCCAGAGCCAATGGGTGCTTTTGCTCAGCGGACCGCCAAGGTTGCCGCGGTGGTGCAGGTCCTGCTGCTGGGTGATGAGTACTCTCCGCGCGGCGGATTCGTGACCGCTGGCCCGCAGCGCAGCGGCGAGCTGCTGGAAAGGCTGAGGTCGGTAGACCCGGGTGTGGTGGATGATCAGGTGCAGCCACTCGCGCCAGTCGACCGCATGAAGCGACGTATAGGCAAGGCCGGATAACGTGAGCTGATGCGTTGGCGCTGCGCAGCGTGACGTGTGGGCAGCAGCGTGTGGGCAGATTACCTGGGCTGGCAGGAACAGGTGCTTGGCTTCGGCTTCTTCCAGGTCAAGAACAGGGCCGGCCGGGTTGGTCAGTTTCGCGTGGCTGAGGTTGAGCTGTCCGCTGATGTGGGCGTCGGCGAGTCGCACCGCGCCGTCTTGGCTATGTCCGGTGGCGATGAGTCCCTCGGCGAACATGTCGCTGTCGACTTGCAGGTGGTCGCCGATGAGGGCCCGGCCGGCTTGGTTGGTCAGTTTCGCGTGGCTGAGGTTGAGCTGTCCGCTGATGTGGGCGTCGGCGAGTCGCACCGCGCCGTCTTGGCTGTGTCCGGTGGCGATGAGTCCCTCGGCGAACATGTCGCTGTCGACCCGGAGATGATCGCCGATGAAGGCGGCGCCGGCGGGATTGGTCAGTTCTGCGCGGTCAAGGTTGAGCTGGCCGGTGATATGGGCGTCGGGCAGCCGCACCACGCCGTCTTCGCCGTGTCCGGTGGCGGTGAACCCGTCGAGGAACACCCCGCCGTCGACTTCAAGATGGTCGCCGATGACGGCCGGCCCGGCCGGATTGACCAGCGTCGCACCAGCTAAGTTGAGTTGGCCGCTGATATGAGCGCCGGGCAATCGCACCGCACCGCGCTCGTAGTGCGCGCTCGCGGTAAAGCCATCGGAGAGCACCAGGCCGCCGTCGACACGAAGCCCGTCGGCGATGAGTGCCGGCCCCGCTTGGTTCTCCAGCTCGGCGCCATTGAAATTCAGTTGTCCGACGATGTGGGCGCCCGGCAGCCGGATCGCGCCGAGCTCGCCGTGTCCGGTGGCGATGAAGCCACCGCCGAAGACGTCGCCGTCGACGTGCAGCCCGTCACCGATGAGTGCGGGGCCGGTCTGGTTGGTCAGGCGCGCGCCGTTGAGGTTGAGCTGGCCTCTGATGTGGGCGCCGAGTAGGCGTACCGCACCGTAGTCGCTCTGTCCGGTGGCCGTGAACCCGTCGCCGAGCAGAACATCGCCATCGACCTGAAGGCCGTCGCAGTCCAGAGCGCAAAGGTGGGAACCCGCCAACGTCAACCACGGTAGGCGGGCGCTGACCATCAGCACTGGGCACTCGAAGACGCAGCCTCGCAGCTCAATACCCACTGTGGCCGGAACATGGGTGAGATCAAGCGTTCCGGTGATCCGCGCCCCATTGACCCGAACGCCCAGCGGATCAAGGCGATCACCACTTCGGCCCAGCACCAGCTCCCGCAACAGCTCGGCGCGGATAGTGTACCTGGGGTTCTCCGTTGCCGCCAGCTGCTCAACGGTGAGCTGGCTGCACTCGACCACGCAGCCAGACGCCAAGGCATCGATCAGCGCGGGTTCCCTCGATGAGGCCTCGCTGAGACTCCTGCTCGCCAAAGACTGCCCCACCGCCGGTTGCTATCCTGAGTTCAGGCCCACTGAGCGTTCAGCTTATCGCCGCCGGAGCTGACCACGAACGTGTCGCCTAGGCTGCGCCCATGTCCGGCCGGCGACTTGGGATCATGGGCGGGACCTTCGACCCGATTCACCATGGTCATCTCGTGGCTGCAAGCGAGGTGCAGGCCCGTTTCGAGTTGGACGAGGTGGTGTTCGTGCCTACCGGGATCCCGTGGCAGAAGGGTGATCGCGAGGTCAGCCCCGCCGAAGATCGCTATCTCATGACGGTCATCGCGACCGCGTCCAACCCGCGGTTTTCCACCAGCCGGGTCGACATCGAGCGCCAGGCTCCCACGTTGACCGTCGACACGCTCACGGACCTGCGCACCCATTTTCTCGATCATGAGATGTTTTTCATCACCGGCGCCGATGCGCTGGCGCAGATACTGTCCTGGAAGCGGGTCGACGCGCTGTTCGAGCTGGCCCATCTGGTCGGGGTGACCCGCCCCGGGTTCCACCTCGATGGCAAACACCTGCCGGACCAGGCAGTGAGCTTGATCGAGGTGCCCGCCATGGCGATCTCCTCCACTGACTGCCGGCAGCGCGTCGGGCGGGGCCAGCCAGTCTGGTACCTCGTGCCCGACGGGGTGGTCCAGTACATCAGCAAGCGCGGGCTATACCGGTGATCGTGATCGGCTTTTCGATGAGGCGCGGCTCGGGCTCGGCGCCCTGTGGGGTGAATCAAGGAGCATGTGCCGGCGTCTCCGGGCGCAGTGTCCATTTCCGGCCGACCCGGTCAACGCCTATCGGGTAGACGGTTAGGGCGCCGTCGGCCTCGACGTGTAAACGGATAAAATGTTTGAGGTCCTGGTGGTGCTGGGCTGCGTATCCCTCTGTGCCGTGCAGGCCAAAGCAGTTGGCAACCCAGAGGTAGCCCGACATCCCCACCATTCCTCCGATGCCACCCACCAGGAAGGTCAGGCCGAGGAAGGCGACCAAGGACCACACCCCCGAAGCCCGAAGGCAGACGACAGCCAAGAGGAGGCGATCATGAATCCGGCCGCGCTCACCAATTGTAGCGCCGTATGGACCGTCCCCACGAGAAATCGACGAATGCCGCGGGCGTCGTGGGCAAAGCGCACCATTCTCACCAAGGACATGATCACGAGCAGGATGAGGAGGAAGAACGTCGGGCTTTCCCACGCAGTGTTGAGCAAGTCGCCGAGCCCGAGTGCGACGTGGCGGTCTGAGACGTGAGTAGGTGCCAGTGAGGCTGAAGTGGCCGGTGTAACGGATGCGGCACCTACTCTCACCCACCCGCGAGCGTCCCGCGAGGGGGCATCCACATCTTTGAGGT
>JBBPZY010000115.1:0-4208 GCA_038276315.1 Mycobacteriales bacterium | reverse complement strand
CGTCTCCCGTTCTTGGGCGCACAAAGGCTCGGCCCCACTCATCCATCATCCCCCCAGAAGATCCCCGGAAAGGCGGTACCTTAGCAGAAGCAAAATCTGCTAAGATAATGGTCTGTCGCTACGACCGTTTGAGCCCAAGCGGGGTTTGAGTCATCGGATGATCGTGGCACCGGGTGTGACTCGCAGTCTCTACTTTGAGCCCTTCCCGGCGCGCTGCCCGCGGCGGCAACACACCGGCCCTCCAGCGCCCGGCACGCGGTAGCGTGCGGAATGTCGTGATCTTCCCTCCGGGCAGCGATGAAGGTGGCCACGGCTACCGGCCCATCGTCTCCTGAACCCAAAGGGTCACACTGCGCTTGAGGACATCACACCGCATCTGCAGCTCCGCGCAGTGCTTGCGCAGCCGCACCAGCTCCGCCCGTTCGTCCTCGCTAAGACCACCACCACCGCGCGCACGGCGCCGCCGGTCAGCGTCGACCCAATTCCCCAGCGTCGTGTCGTGAACTCCCAGCTCCCGGGCCACATAGGCGATGTCTCCACGTTACGAGGGGAAACGCCACGTGCTTGAGCTGGCGAGGGAGGAGGCTAAGAAGATGGTGGTGGTGGCACGCGGGAAGCGCGTAGCCCTTCAAAACACGGCGGGAGTCCGGGCTATCGCGGAAGGTGCCTGTTGAGAATCTGCCCGGTGGGTGGGAGCGGAACTGCCGTGCGCAGATCACGACCCGTACCGAACGGAGATTCCGCGTCAGCCGACCCAAGGGCGTGATCAGTCTGAGTAGCCCGCACGCCGTATCGCGCCAGACGCTCGCGAAGGGCGGCGCGAACGGCCGGCCACTCCGGCGCGATCACGCTATACCAGGCGGTGTCGCGCCAGCCGTTGGGAATCTTCATGTGCCGGCGATGAATGCCCTCGAACTGAGCGGGAAGGGCCTCCATGGCGGCGCGTGAGCGGGCGTTGCGGGCGTCGGTTTTCAGCTCGACGCGCTCGCAGCCGAGCGTCTCGAACGCCCGGCCGAGCAAGAGCAGCTTGCATTCGACGTTGGCGCCGCTGCGCCACCAAGCACGCCCGAGCCAGGTCCAGCCGATCTCGAGTCCTCGATGCTCGGGGCGCAGGGCCAGGTAGCGGGTGCTGCCGATCGGCGTCCCGCTCTGTCGATCGATGATCGCGAAGGCGCCCTCACACCCGGCGGCAGACTGGGTGAGCGCCTGCTCCATCCAGCGGCCGAAGCGCTCGCGGGTCTCAGCCGCATCGGGGAAGGCCGTGAGATATGTCCAGACGCCAGGGTCCTGACCGGCGGTGAAGAGGCCTTCCTCGTGCTCCGGGGAGCGGTTCGACGATGATGAGCTCATCCTCCCCGCGCGCGGTCAGCTGTGGCCAGATGGTCATGCCGGAAGAATCGCAGCTTCTAGCGGCTCTTGGGGGCGTAGACCATCGCGGCTGTCAGCGCCGCGCCGAACGCCAAGCCGCCGAGGTGGCCGAGGATGGAAATGTTTGGCACCACGAAGCTAATGATCACGTTGAGCGCGATGATGGTCAGCGCCGGGCGCGGGGACAGCCGTAGCCGCACTAGTACCACAGCGAGGCCGCCCATCAGCCCGAATACCGCACCCGACGCGCCGGCAGTGTCGCTCATGGGGTTGGCGAACAAATAGACCACCAGCGAACCGCCGAGAAGTGAGACCAGGTACACCACCAAGAAACGGACTCGGCCCAGCACCCGCTCGAGGTCCCGGCCGATCACCCACAGCGCGATCATGTTGAACGCGATGTGCAGTGGTCCGATGTGCAGGAACCCCGAGGTGAGCAGCTGCCACCAGGCACCCTGCGCCACCGCCGCGGGCTGCAGCGCCCACTGCCCGAACAGCGGCGCGTTGGCGTTGTCGGACAGGCTGCCGGCCTGCACCACGGTGTATACGAAGACCGCGACGTTGATCGCAATGAGGATCGGAGTCACCAGCGGGGGACCACCCGGTGACTCCCACGCAACGGTGGCGGAGCGCGGCCGCGAGCGGCTGCTGGTGCGCAACCGCGACCGGGCGTCCTCGGCGACGCAGTCCACGCACTGGTAGCCGATCGAAGCTTCGCGTAGGCAGGCGGGGCAAGCGGGCCGGTCGCAACGGGTGCAGCGCACCCCAGTCTCGCGGCTTGGGTGCCGGACACACACTGGACCGGCCATCGCCGTCATACTCCGGCCGGCTCGACCGTCACCCGTTCGATCACGACGTTCTTGTCGGGACGGTCGCCACGGGTCGGCGTGGTCGCGATCTTGTCCACCACGCTGCGGGATTCCTGGTCGGCCACCTCGCCGAAGATGGTGTGCTTGCGATTGAGGTGGGTCGGAGTACCGACAGTGATGAAGAACTGCGAGCCGTTGGTGTTCGGACCTGCGTTGGCCATCGCCAGCAGGTAGGGCCGGTTGAACTGCAGATCCGGATGCGGCTCGTCGGCGAAGCGATAGCCGGGTCCGCCCCGTCCGGTACCGGTGGGGTCACCACCTTGGATCATGAAGCCCTTGATCACCCGGTGAAACACGGAGCCGTCATAGAACGGCCCAGACCGCTCACCCTTGGCGTTGTTCTGGGAGTAGTCCTTGCTGCCCTCGGCGAGGCCCACGAAGTTCGCCACAGTCTTCGGGGCATGGGTCGGAAAGAGGATGATGCGGATGTCACCCTCGCTGGTGTGCAGGACGACCTGCGTCTCGTCTGTCGTGCGTTCAGTCACCAGACCCATCCTGCCAGCACGCCGGTTCGGTTGCGGACGCGGCAGGATGGGCATATCTACTTCAGATCGATGATACCGAGCAGCCATGCAGCGACAGCGACAATCATGAAGGGCTACGGACGTGAACGAGGCGAGGACGCAGGGCTCGAGCTGGCGCTGGCGGTGGGCGGTTTCGCTGTTGCTCGGGATCGCGGGAGTCGTCGGCATAGTGCTGCGTAACCGCCGGCTGCCGCCGCCCGATCCCGGGTGGTCGGCGATCCGGCCGGTCGAGCGGGCGTCTGTGCAGTACCGCGACCAAGTCACCACCGGACGGTCTCCGACCGGCAACGGCGTCGTGCGCGCGCAACGTCCTTCGGGCGGCAGTGACTGACGGCTCGGTTGAAGTTTTGCAACTCAGCGGCTTAGCGACGCCAGCGGCTCACAGACCCAGGGCGGCGATCACCTGTTCAGCGATCCGGCGGGCACCGATCGTCTGCCGCTGATTAGTTGTGATCACCACGGCGGTGCCCTGTCGGCCGACCGCGAACACTGCTCCATCGGCGGTCGGCTGCGAGCCGCCCGACCAGCCACCGGGAAGCTCGGCCAGATCGGAGGTGGTGACCGGGGCGACAGCGTCGATGGTCGCTCGTGCCGCCCGCGGGGTGGTCACCACGATCCAGGTCCGTAGCTGAACCGTGCCGTTGGCTGCGAAGAAGAAACAGGCCGGCTGCGGCCGATCTGGACCGGTGTCGGAGATCCGGACCGCGACGACACGCTCGCCGTTGGCCGCCTGTACCGCTGCCGCCGGCAGATACCGGCACGATCCGTCGACCATCGGCTGCGGTGCCCGCACCGGCTGGACCGTCGCGGGGGACGCCGGCCCGGCCGGCCCGGCATGATCGATCGGGGGCGGGGTGACGGGCCGATCGCTACAGGCAACGGCCGCGAATGAGAGCAGCCCAGCTGCAACGGCGACGATGATCGGCCTGCGGCGGCGCGATGGTGACATGTCGCAGGGTAGCGAATCACACCTGAATCGGCGCCCTCTGCGCGGCTACGGTCCTGGTCCGAGAACGCGCTGATTGGTGCTTGACAAGCCCGATTCTCACTGAGAGCAACAAATATTAGCCAGCCTTGTCCCATTTGTGGCATATTCCCTATCGCAGCGTGGTGCTCCTCTACGCTGCGTGTGCGTTACACCGGTTTCGGTCAAGAGGCAGCCACCGTTCGGGGAGTAGTCGGGGTGCCGGTCGTATCTGCGTCGACTCCCACGTCGTTGAGCCGTTACCTGGATGCCCGGAGATCGGCCACCACACGGTGGAGTCGGAGCGTCTACTGCCAGGTACGAGGGATCCACGGCCGCCGAGGGGAAGGCCGTACCGCCCTCTCGCGGAGAGATCTCGAACGAGGAGGAACACCGGAACATGACGTCACGCACACCCAGGAGGCACCGCCGCCTGGCTCTCATGGCCGCCGGCACGGCAGCCGCGATGGTTTTGCTGCCGGG
>JBBPZY010000114.1:0-6477 GCA_038276315.1 Mycobacteriales bacterium | reverse complement strand
GAATAGCACCTCAAGCTAGCGCGTCTGCCATTCCGCCACTCGGACTTACCACCGTCGGACTTACCACCAGGGCAACATTCGCCCGCACCAAAACCACCGTGCGGTGCGCCACGAGGGTAGCTGATCGCCACCCGCCGCCCCAACCCGGCGCGCAGATCGTAGATCGCGCAGCTCAGCGGTGGTAGGAAGGCTAGATGGAGCGACCGGCGGGCGGCACCAGTACGGCGGAGGACGAGGTCGTCGGCCTGGCCAGCGACCTGATCCGGATCGACAGCACCAATACCGGCGACCCGGACACTCTCGTCGGCGAGCGGGCCGCCGCAGAGTACGTCGCCGAAAAACTCGGTGAGGTGGGTTTCGAGGTCACCTATCTCGAGTCCGGAGCCCCGGGACGGGGCAATGTGATCGCCCGGCTGCCCGGTGCCGATCCCACGCGGGGTGCGTTGCTCGTGCACGGTCACCTTGACGTGGTGCCCGCCGACGCCGGCGAATGGTCGGTGCACCCGTTTTCCGGCGCGGTGCAGGACGGCTACCTGTGGGGCCGCGGTGCGGTCGACATGAAGGACATGGTCGCGATGATCATCGCCGTCGCCCGGCGGTTCCGTCGCGACGGTGTGATCCCGCCACGAGATCTCGTCTTCGCCTTCGTGGCCGACGAGGAGGCCGGCGGACTGCAGGGCGCGCATTGGTTGGTCGAGCATCGTCGTGATCTGTTCGAGGGTTGCACCGAGGCGATCAGCGAGGTCGGCGGGTTCTCCTTGACCGTGCGCGAAGGGCGCCGGCTGTACCTGATCCAGACCGCGGAAAAGGGCATCGCCTGGATGCGGCTGCGGACCCGAGCACGGGCCGGGCATGGCGCGGTCGTACATGAGGACAACGCGGTGACCGCGCTGTGTGCGGCGGTGACCCGGCTGGGCAAGCACCGTTTCCCCCTGGTGATGACCGACTCGGTGCAGGAGTTCCTGACCGCCGTCGGCGAGGAGACCGGGCTGGACTTCTCCGGCGACAACCTCGAAGGTGCGGTCGCCAAACTCGGAGCGCTCGCCCGGCTCGTCGGTGCGACGCTGCGCGACACCGCCAACCCGACGATGCTCGACGCCGGCTACAAGGCCAACGTCATTCCTTCGACCGCGGAGGCGGTGGTGGACTGCCGGGTGTTGCCCGGGCGCCAGGCAGCGTTCGAACGGGAGGTCGACGAGCTGCTCGGCCCCGACGTCACTCGCGAATGGGTACTGAACCTGCCGCCGGTGGAAACCACCTTCGACGGTGACCTGGTCGCCGCGATGGATGCCGCGATCCGGAACGAGGATCCCGGCGCGCGAACCGTCCCCTACATGCTCTTCGGCGGCACTGACGCCAAGGCGTTCAGCCAGCTGGGGATGCGCTGCTTCGGGTTCGCGCCGTTGCGGCTACCGCCCGATCTCGATTTCGCCGCGATGTTCCACGGTGTCGACGAACGGGTGCCGATCGACGGGCTGACCTTCGGTACCCGCGTCCTCGACCGGTTCCTCCGGAGCTGTTGATTCTGCTAACGTCGCGCGCGTAGCAGTCTTGGTTCCAAGGACGCCTGTGGAGCAAGCGCCACAGGCGTTCGTTGTGTCCGGCCAGCGTGGTGACATGCACGGCACAGTCGGATGGGCACGACAGCGAGCCGGGACACCCGCATTGCGGGCCGGACAGGCGGCCCGAGCAAGGAGATGGAAGATGGCGACCGGCACGGTCAAGTGGTTCAACGCGGAGAAGGGGTACGGCTTCATCACCCAGGATGGTGGCGGCCCCGACGTCTTCGCCCACTTCTCGGCGATCCAGGCGACCGGCTACCGCTCGCTGGAGGAGAACCAGCGGGTGGAGTTCGAGATCACTCAGGGGCCCAAGGGTCCGCAAGCCGATCAGATCCAATTGCTTCAAGCCTGACGGCTGCTCGCAGGGTCGGGGCTCACGACCAGGATCGAACCACCCGACTCACCAGTGGGGTCCGCACCGGACGGAGCGGGCCCTGCTTCGCGCTGCGACGCGAAAGGTTTACAACGACAGCTTGGGTTGAGCGGCCGGGGTCCGCTGCCGGCGCAACAACACCGTGCGCGTACCGCCCGGATACATCCGCACCTGGGACAGTTCCCAGCCCGCGAATTCGGCCTGCACCGCGAGCTGAGTCGCCGCGGTGCGTCGGGATACCTCCGGCGGCAACCGCAGCGGCTGGTACTCCCAGCCGAGACCATCACCGTCAACTGTCTCGATCATCACTGCACCACCCGTTCGGGATCGATCACCTGCAGTCCTGCCCCTGACGCGGAGACAACGAAGACCCGGCCGCTGACCGGGTCTACTGCCACTGCATCGGGTTGATGCACGGTGGGCAACCGGTGCACGATCACCGGCTCGCCCCCCGCCACCCCAAGCCCGACCACCTCATCGCGGCCGGTCAGGGTGACCCACACCAGGTCGCGCCGGCCGTCGTAGGCCAGCCCGTAAGGCGCGCCCGGCAGCGGAAAACGCTGCCGCAGCACCGGTGGATCGCCGGCGAAGGCCAGCAGCTCGCCGTCGCGGGTATCGGTGACCAGCAGCCGACCGAACCTGTCGGCCACAGCATCGGCGGCGCCGTTGCCCGCGCGCAGGGCCGGACTGATCTCGCCGGTAGACAGGTCCACCACACTGACCGCACTGCGGCCCCGGTCGAGAACCCAGACCTTGGCTGCGCCGGCGGCGGGAATCAGGCGGGTTGCGTCGATGAACCCCGGGATGAACCGGTTGCCGTCAAGCACGACAAGCCGGTCACCCAGCGCGACCACGGTGACGCCACCTACGGTGACCGCCCCGTGTGCCGAGCCACCGAGATCCGTCCTGCTCGGGATGCCACCATCGAGCGGGACGCGGATCAGCGACCCCGGCGCGGTGATCGGCACCAACAGCGGACCGCCGTCGGCTGCGAGCACGAGATCCGCGGCCGGTCCCGGTAGCGGCACCTGTCGGGGCGCCGCGCCGTCCAGGGTCGTCAGCAGTAGCCGTGGCGGGTCGTCCAACGCCACCGCGACCGTCTCGGTACGGGGATCGACCACTACTGCGGTAGCCGGCGCGCCGAGCGGCCTGATGGTTCCCGCGGGTGCCGGGCCGCCCAGCGGAGCCGACGCCGGCTCGACTGGGGGGACAGCTTGCCGCCCGGCTGAGCCACCTACGGTGCCGCATCCCGCGATCAGCCCGGCGGCGAGCAACGCAGCAAGCATTGCCGCGCGCTGGGCACCGAGCACACCGACCTCCATGTCTGTAGGGGGCGTGGTGTAGGTCAAGCATTCCTGACGCGACACCCCCGCGTCATCCCCAGGTAGCCGGATGTTGGCATTAATCCGCTAATCGGACGGACACCTCAGCCCTGCGCCGCTGACCCTGCGCAGTTCTCCGTGACCGAGCTGTAACCATCCCGGTGGGCGGTTACTCCGTCCAAGCGATAACGTCATCAACTGTGACTACCACGGTCGACATCGTGCTGCCGTGCCTGGACGAAGCAGAGTCGCTGCCCGGGGTCCTGGCCGCCATGCCTGCGGGCTACCGGGTCCTCGTCGTAGACAACGGCAGCACCGATGACACAGTCGCCGTCGCGACCGCCTGCGGCGCCACCGTGGTGTCCGAACCGCGGCGTGGCTACGGCGCCGCGGTGCACGCCGGGCTGCTCGCCGCGACCGCCGATCTGGTCGGTGTGCTCGACGCCGACGGATCGCTGCCGCCGCAGGCGCTGCCCCAGCTGGTCGCTGAGGCGGCCAACGGCAGTGATCTCGCCGTCGGTCGCCGGGTACCGCTGGCCGGCGCGTGGCCGTGGCACGCCCGGGCCGGAAACACCGTGCTGGCCGCGGTGCTGCGACACCAGGGCCTGCCAGTTCACGACATCGCGCCTATCCGGGTTGGCCGGCGTCAAGCGCTGCTCGATCTGGGCGTCACCGACCGCGCCTGCGGTTACCCGCTGGAGTTGTTGCTGCGGGCCGGTGCCGCGGGCTGGCGGGTGCGCGAGTTCGACGTCGAGTACCGGCCGCGCACCGGCGGTCGGTCTAAGGTATCCGGTTCGGTCCGTGGCACAGTGCGCGCCGCCCGCGACATGGCCGCGGCGATGCGGCGGGTCAGCCGAGCGGACGTTCCGGATAGCCCAGCTCAATTGCACTGACGTCATCCAGCGCGGCCCGGATCGCGGGCGCCAGCTCCACCTCCTCGGCGGCCAGCGAGCCGGCCAGCTGGGTGGCATTGCGGGCGCCGACGACCGGGGCGACCACGCCCGGCCGGTCGCGCACCCAGGCCACGGCGACCTCCAGCGGGGACACCCCCAGCCCGTCGGCGGCGGTGGCCACGGCCTGCACGATCCGGTTCGCCCGGTCGGTGCGGTGGTGCTCGACGTACCGCGCGTAGTGCGGCGACGCGGCCCGCGAACCCGCCGGGGTGGCATTGCGGTACTTGCCGGTGAGCACCCCTCGGGCCAGCGGAGCCCAGGGCAGTAGGCCCACCCCGAGGTGCGCCGCTGCGGGCACCACCTCGCGTTCCACCCCACGCTCCAGCAGCGAGTACTCCACCTGAGTGGACACCAGCGGCACCTCGGAGACGGCCTTGGCGGTGGCCAGCTGCCAGCCGGTGTAGTTCGACACCCCGACGTAGCGGACCTTGCCGCAGCGCACCGCGTCGGCCACCGCGGACAGCGTCTCCTCCAGCGGCACGGCCGGATCCCAGGCATGTAGCTGCCACAGGTCGATGTGATCGGTGCGCAGCCGGCGCAGTGATCCGTCCAACGCCGCGAGCAGCGCCGCCCGGGACGCACCGCCGCCGAACGGCCCGTCGTCGCGATGCGCCACCGCCTTGGTGGCGACCACCAGCTCGTCTCGGGGGATTACGTCGGCCAGCAACCCGCCCAGTATCCGTTCGGACTCGCCCTCGCTGTAGACGTCCGCGGTGTCCACCAGGGTTCCGCCGGCATCGACGAAGGCGACGAGCTGGGTAGCGGCCTCCTCGGCATCGGTGTCCTGGCCCCAGGTCATGGTTCCGAGCGCGAGCCGGGACACCCGCAGTCCGCTGCGACCGAGATAACGCTGTTGCACGGGGGTGCACGCTAGCGGGTGCGTAGGGTGGCGGCGTGGGCACCGTGATCCTGCTCCGCCATGGCCGGTCCACGGCGAACTCTGCGGGCGTGCTGGCCGGCCGCACCCTGGGGGTGGCCCTCGACGAGGGCGGTCAGACTCAGGCTCAGACGCTGGTCACGCGTCTCGCGCAGCTGCCGCTGGCGGCGGTGGTGAGTTCCCCGCTGCAGCGTTGCCGCGAGACGGTGGCCCCGCTGGCGCAGGCGCGCGAGCTCGAGGTGACCCTCGACGACCGATTCGTCGAGGTGGACTACGGCCAGTGGACCGGGCGGGAGCTGAGTAAACTCGGCAAGGAACCACTGTGGAAAGTGGTGCAGTCGCATCCTTCGGCGGCGGTGTTCCCCGGTGGGGAGGGCCTAGCCGCGCTACAGGCCCGGGCGGTGGCCGCGGTCCGCGAGTGGGACGCCAAGCTGGCCGCCGAGCACGGTCCACAAGTGTTGTGGCTGGTCTGTTCACACGGCGACGTCATCAAGGCGGTGCTCGCCGACGCGCTGGGCGTGCACCTGGACGGCTTCCAGCGGATCGTCGCCAACCCGTGCTCGGTCAGTGCCGTCACCTATACCGAGACCCGACCGTTCGTCCAGCGGGTCAACGACTGCGGTGACGACCTGCATTCCCTGGTCCCACCCAAGCGCCGGCGTCGGCGGCGTCCCTCGTCGGACGCCACGCCCGGAGGTTCGACCGGCACCAGCTGAGGCATGGGGATGGCCGCCGCTGGACGTGGCCGGGTCGTCTGGTGTCGCCAGGTGCTCTAGTGTCGATAGTGCTATGTCCCGTGTCATCCATGTCTTCCGCACCCCCGATCGGTTCATCGCGGGCACCGTCGGCGAGCCCGGCGACCGCACGTTCTATCTGCAGGCCATCGACGAGGCCAAGGTGGTCAGCGTGCAGATGGAAAAGGGGCAGGTCGCCGTCCTCGCCGAACGCCTGTCCGCGCTGCTCGACGAGGTCGTCCGGCGATTGGGCGCCGGTGCCACCGAGTCCGGCGAGCTACCGATGGACACCGAGCCGCTGAACACCCCCGTCGAGCAGGAGTTCCGGGTCGGCACCATGGGGTTGGGGTGGGACATCGAGTCGCGGGCCATCGTCGTGGAGCTGCTTGCGGTGAGCGAGCAGGAGATCGACGAATCCATGGTGCTCGATGACAGCGAGGAAGGCCCCGACGCGGTCCGGGTGTTCCTGTCCCTGGAGCAGGCCCGAGCGTTCGCTGTACGCGCCGAGCGGGTGATCTCCGCGGGCCGCCGGCCCTGCCCGCTGTGCAAGGAACCGCTGGGACCGAAGGGGCACATCTGCCCACGGCAGAATGGCTACCGTCGTCAGGTCGAGGCCTGAGCGGGGTCGCGGTGCTGCCCTCCGATCCGGCGGCGCT
>JBBPZY010000113.1:0-3591 GCA_038276315.1 Mycobacteriales bacterium | reverse complement strand
TGCTGGTGCCGTCGGCGAGCGGGAGCCTCACTCGCCGGTAGCCCGGCGGGAATCGAGCCTCTGCGCTGGCTTGGTCATGCAGCAGGCGACGGATCCTTCATATTGAAGCCGTTTGGCGGTTGCCTCGCAGCGGCTGAAATTTAGACAATATAAGGCTTCGAGGAACTTGAGGTTTTGCCATCGACACCGTCCTGGTAACCCTCTGGCAACGATCAGGTCGACCCCACCCCGGTGAAGTCGGCCAGCGACTTCGAAGTCCGTCAATGTTGAAAAGAAGGAGCCCGTTATGACCGAGCAAGGACCCGAGCAAGGCCAGGGACCGGCGCCGGTTCCGCTTCCGGGGGAGCCAAACGTCCACTCCGGGGGCAAGCAGGAGCCCGGTGGACTCGTCCCCCCGTACGAGGGACGCCAGGCGACGGGCGAGAGCCAAGAGGAATTGGCCGAGGACGCCCCGAAGCAGGGTCCGGGCTCAGCAGCTGACCCGCGGGAGGTCTCTCCTGGCCAGGGACCGGCGCCGGTTCCGCTTCCGGGGGAGCCAAACGTCCACTCCGGGGGCAAGCAAGAGCCCGGTGGAGTCGTCCCCCCGTACACGGGACGCCAGACGACGGGCGAGAGCCAAGAGGAATTGGCCGAGGACGTCCAGAAGCAGGGTCCGGGTTTAGTAGCTGACCCGCGGGAGGTCTCTGAAGCCGAACGCGAGGGTCTCTCCGTCACTGTTGGAGAATCAATCAACGCTCAGGGGAACGAGGGAATGCTCGGCAAATCGGAAACTTCGCAGCGTTCGGATAGGATGGATATAGGAATTGGTGACAACCCCTAGAAAGTTGATCCGCAAAGCCCAGATCCGCTCGCGGGGCGACCAGGGCGCGGTCTTCCGCTGATCGTTAATCAGCCCAACCTCCGACGGCGGCGTGGCCACGCCTTCGTGGCTGGCGATCCGCTCATCACGTCCAGGACCTGCGGATGATGTCAGATGGGCCAGCCGGTCACCACGGTGCGCAGCACGGTGACCGCATCACCGGCCACCCTCTCGATGATCGGCAGGCCGCTGGGCATCAGCAGGCTGGATTTACGGACCCGGGTCGCGTGGCACGAGTCGCCGAACCCGGCTAGATAGATCTGGTCGCGGTACTCGGTGGTTTCCCGGCGCCCGATCAGCGGCCCATCCTCACCCGGCGCGATGCGCTGGAACGTGAAGCCCGCGTCCTTCGCGGCATCGAGTAGCCGCTTAGCCGCTGCGACGTCCGCGCTGTCCGTGGCGCTCATTGCTGCCACCCGCGAGGCAGGACGACGTAGGCGCTGGCGCGGCACACCGCGCACGGCACGCACCCGCAGGCGCCCTCACGGGCCCGTGAGGCGCACCAGGGACACCGGCAGCCCGCGCGGAAGCTGGATAGGAGGCCGTGTCCGGTCACGTCGGCAGCAGTACCGGCCGCAGCGGAGCGGGTCACCGCGCGCACCCGGCCAGCGCGACCAACCTGGCCCGCAACTGCTCATCAGTTAGCCCGGGTGCTTGATCGGCCAGGGTGATGATCTGCCGTAGATCAACCGATGCGGCGAGACGATCAAGGTAAAGCTGCGGGTTGACAAGCGCAACACCACCAGCGCCGGAACCGCTCACCGGGCACCACCACGCTGACACTCCTGGCAGATCTGCTCAAGATCCGGTGGGCTACCTCGCAGCGCCAGCGGGCCCGCGACCAGTGCCCCGGGTGGTGGTCCCGTTATCCGTAACGTCGGCCGGGGCGTGAACTTGAGCCCGCAGCGGGCCCGCACTGTGCCATTGGCGCGCATGCGTCCACGGTGGGTGTCGTGGTCACCCAGCGACCGCAGGTACCAAACCAGCGTGGTGTCGGGTGGTGCGGTGGTTTCGCACCTCGCGTGGAGCACCTTGCGGTCGCTGCATTTCGGTGGTGCTGCGTCAGTGGCGCCGGTGGTCACGATTGACCACGGTGAACGCGATCATCCATCGACCGCTAGGACGCCTTGTCCTAGCGGCTAACTCCGATGCGCTTCGCGAGGTGGCGCAGCGGTGTGGACCGGGTCCGCTCGGCGGTGAGCAGATCGCGGGTTACCGCGCGGACAAGGCTTTGATGGCGGATCCAGTCCGGCGACATCCCCTCCACAGTCAGCAGTAACGCCAGCGCCTGCTCCTCGTGGCCCAAGTTCGCGTGCGCGCAGGCCCGGTCAGTCAAATGCCGGCAGCGGGCAGCCAGCGGCAGTCCCGGGTTAGACGGCATCCGGGAAGCTGAATCTAGGGCTGCCGGGTAGTCCTCAGTTACTACGCTGATATCCACCGTCTGCATGGTCACCTGCGAGGGGCCGAAGGGGGTTTCGTAGTCGACGCGGTCGGAACCCAGCCGTTGCGCTACTTCGCTCGCCGATGCGAGGAAATCTCCGGCCACGGCGCCTCGATCATCCCGAGCGGCAGCAGTGGCTGCTGTGACCAATAGCGAACCGTAAGCCGACAGGTCCTGCACAGTGGCGTTTCCGCTGGGTTCGATGTTCGCGGCGGTCCGGACCGCGACCCGCTCAGCTTCGGCGAATCGGCCACTCACCATCAACTGCCAGCTCAGCGAGCCCTTCACTGCGGCCACGAGCAACTCGTCATCGCCGCTGCCGGCGAGGTCTACCGCACGCCGCACCGCCATGAATGCCGCATCGGGCTGGAGAAGGTGGGTCAGGGTGCTGCCAGCCACCCAATATCCCCATGCGAGCTGCTCGGCAGCCTTAGACCGGGTGGTCGCGTTCGCGGCGTGCAGCATGGCGCGCAGCCCGATCAGGGCTTGCGGGATCAGCCCGGTGAGCTGGTCGTACCTGCCGCTCCAGTACGCGCCCCATAGGTAGGTGACTGATCGCTCGGAGTCCCGCAGCGACAGCGGCTCACCCTCCACGTCACCCAGCAGATCAGCGACATCAGCAACCGCCTGCCGAAGGGCGACCACCCCGGCGTCCGGCGCGGCGTCCGGCATACTCTCCCGGCCGAGTAACTCGCCGAGGTCAACGTCTAGCGCAGCGGCGATGCGGTGCAGGCTCCCGATCGAGGCGGTATGCCGCCTGCCCTGCTCCAGTTTGCGGATCAGATCGGTGGACACCCCAGCGGCGGCGGCTAGATCATCCTGGGTCATCACCACGTCATTGCGAAGCCGCCTGATCCGTTCGCCGATGGTCGACTGAGTGCGGACGTCGTCCATCCCAGACATGAATGCCCTCTCCTCGCCGATCTCCTCGCCGAAGCCCCGGGGAGCTAGCCCGGGGCGTGAACCTCGGCGTAGAGGTACTCCAAGGCTACGCGGCGTCGTGGTGGTGGACACTGGCGCTGTGGATTGCGACCGCTTTATCAAGCTGCTAGCTGTGATCTTGGCCTACGTCCCACGGCGGGTAGGGGCCGTGGGGTGCGTCGAGTCGGGATGAATAGGTGCTGAGTGCCATGGGTCAATCGAACATCGGCGGTAACTGGTCAGGTCGTTGCCGGTAGCCATGGTTGGCCCTCGGCGAGCATGACGAGGGTGTCGAAGAGGTTGTGGCCGTGTTTAGCGGCGGTGGATAGGTAGCTGCGTATCGCGCAGAACTGTTTGGCCCCGGTGAGGG
>JBBPZY010000112.1:0-5043 GCA_038276315.1 Mycobacteriales bacterium | reverse complement strand
CCGATGGGCCGGGTGGACGATGCGATCGCACTGGCCGAGCAGCCAGATGTGATCATGACGTCCTTCGGCGACATGATGCGGGTGCCCGGCGGGCGCGGGTCGTTCTTCGACTCCTCGGCCGCCGGCACCGACATTCGGATGGTCTATTCCCCGCTCGACGCGCTGAAGATCGCCCGGCAGAACCCGAATAAGCACGTGATCTTCATGGCGATCGGGATGGAGACTACCGCGCCGTCTACTGCGATGACCGTGCTGAGGGCGGCGGCTGAGGGCATCGAGAACTTCTCGATCTTCTGCAACCACGTCATGATCGTCCCGGCAATCAAGGCCATCCTGGACTCCCCCGACCTGCGACTGGACGGGTTTATCGGCCCTGGCCACGTCTCCACCGTCATCGGCTGCCGGCCGTATGAGTACATCCCAGCGGAGTACGGCAAGCCGATCGTGACGGCGGGGTTCGAGCCGCTGGATATCCTGCAGGCGGTGTATATGCTGCTGCAGCAGCTGGTCGACGGGCGCTGCGAGGTGGAAAACCAGTACGCCCGGGTGGTGCCGTGGGACGGCAACACGGTGGCGCTGCGGGCGATGGGCGAGGTGATGGAGCTGCGTCCCTACTTCGAGTGGCGTGGGCTCGGGTTCATCTCGCACTCCGCACTCCAGGTCCGGGAGAAATACGCGGCCTTCGACGCGGAGCGGCACTTCACGCTGCCCGGCGTCCGGGTCGCCGACCCGAAGGCCTGCCAATGCGGCGAGGTGCTCAAGGGCGTGCTCAAGCCGTGGGAATGCAAGGTGTTCGGCACCGCGTGCACGCCTGAGATGCCGATCGGCACTTGCATGGTCTCCTCGGAAGGAGCCTGCGCGGCGTACTACAACTTCGGCCGGTTCAGCCGTCAGCGGGTCCGTGAAGTCAGCATCGAGGCGAGCAGGGCATGACGCCTCAGGACACCACCCAGCAGCACCGGGCTGACTGGGCGGAGGCGGCCGTCGCCGAGCACGCCGACGAAAATGCCGCAGGACACTCTGCGCATCCCGCAGCCGGGACTGAGCATGTCGGCCGGGAGCAGCTGGTGCTGGAACGCATCGATCGGGCGCGGCGGGCTCGCCCCCGGGTGCGCGAGAAACTCATCACCCTCGCGCATGGCGCCGGTGGCAAGGCCACCCAGTCGCTGATCGAGGCGATCTTTTTGGACGCCTTCCGCAACCCCCTGTTGGAACCGCTCGAGGACGCCGCGACGGTAACGGCCGGGAATTCGCAGCTGGCCTTCACCACCGACTCCTATGTGGTGTCACCGCTGTTCTTCCCGGGTGGGAACATCGGTGACCTCGCAGTCAACGGCACGGTCAACGACTTGGCTGTCTCCGGGGCGCGGCCGGCTCATCTGTCCGCCGGGTTCATCCTGGAGGAGGGGTTCCCGGTGGAGGACCTTCGGCGGATCGTGGCCTCGATGGCTGCGGCCGCAGCGGCGGCCGGGGTTTCGATCGTCACCGGTGACACCAAGGTGGTGCAGCGGGGCAAAGGTGACGGCTGCTTCATCAACACCGCCGGGATCGGATTGATCACCGGCGGCCTGAACCTGGGTGTGGCCACCGCTCGTCCCGGCGACGTGGTGATCGTTTCAGGGCCGGTGGGTGACCACGGCATCACCATCATGCTTGAACGTGGTGAGCTGGATCTCGAGGCCGACCTGGTTTCCGATACCGCACCGGTGCACGAGCTGGTCCAGGGACTACTCGACGCGGTGGGCCCGGATGTCAGAGCGATGCGCGATGCCACCCGTGGGGGTGTCGCGACGATCCTCAACGAGGTGGCCACGGCCGCCGGCGTGGCCGTGGTGGTCGAGGAGGAGGCCGTTCCGGTACGCCCGGAGGTGCGTGGTGCCTGCGAGCTCCTGGGTATCGATCCGCTCTACGTCGCCTGTGAGGGGCGCATCGTGGTGATCGTCGATCCTGGTGCGGCCGATGCTGCGGTCGCGGCGTTGCAGGCGCATCCGCTGGGCGCTGGAGCCACCGTTGTCGGTCGAGTTGCCGAGGATCCGCCTGGACTGGTCTTGCTCAAGACCGGGTTCGGCGGTACCCGGATTATTGATCTGCTGGTCGGCGATCCGCTACCGCGGATCTGCTGAGGATATCGCAAGGAGGTCCGCTGAACCGCAGCGAGTTGATCACTGAGCTCGGGGCTGATTGGCCCGAGCCCGGTGAGCTTGTCTACCTCGAGCGCCGGGGAGACAGTTACACGATGCGGCGCATCGGTGCCGATGGAGCTTTGCCGCTGCCGACGCCGGATGAGTCGCTGCCCGATGCATGGATCTACTACAGCGGATGGCCGACGCACGACCAGGCAGAGTCGGCGTTCTTCGAGGACCTGCTCGCCGAGATGGAAGCGGCGGCCGGGGGTCATGATCGTTGCCGCTGGTCGGCGGATGACCCTTGGCCGCACGCGCACTAAGCGCCGCGCACCACGTTACGGGCACGAAGTCGAGGTGGGATGGTCTACCGCATTCACGCGTCTGATCGGACCGCGTTCAAGCGCTGCCGTCGGCAATGGGACTTGAGTTCGCGCAACCGGCACAACCTCGAACCGATCGCCGGTTCCGGTTCGCTCGACCTGACGCAGGCTCTGCGTGATGCACTAGCGGTGTACTATTTTCCCGGCATGTGGGAATGGGACAGGTCCATTGTGGCGCGTCTGGTGCATCAGGCTTTGGAGCGTTCGGTGCGCGCCCAGGCGAAGGATGTAGGCGGCGATCGGGCCGACGACCGGACCCTGCAGGAGATGCTGGATTGCGGCCGAGCGCTGCTGGATGCCTACGCCGCATGGGCTCCTACGGTCGACCACTTCACCCCGATTCGCGTTGACACCGATTTCGAGGCGAATATCCCCGACCCAGCGATGCCCGGAGCCAACCTCGCGACACCCACCGGTGATGAGATCCGGTATTGCGACCGTATCGACCTGCTCGCGATCGACTCCGACGACGCCTACTGGGTTGTCCAGCACCGGCTGGTCACCGATGACTGGGCCGATCACGACGCACTGCAGCTAGATGAGCGGTCGATCGCGTGGGCCTGGGCGTGGCCGCAGTTTTACCTGGGGATGCAGATCACCGGCACCGTGTACAACGAGATCCGGACCAGCGCCGGCGATGTGGGCGCGAGCGCCACGCACCCGGCTCGGCATCAGCAGGTGCATCACCGCCGGATGTATACTCGCACCGGCACCGTCTCGGGAGAGCGGTTGCATGCCGAAGGCACTGACCACTTCCGCCGCACGCTTATCCGGCGCGGTGCGGCCGAGCTGGCAGCGGCCGGCGCTGATCTCGCCGCAGAGGTCAGCGCCGCCACCAGTACCGACCTGAAGGTTTATCCGAGCCCGGAACCAGGCGTCTGCTCGCGATGCTCCTACCGTGCCCCGTGCCTGATACTCAACCAGGGTGACGACGCCACCGGCGAACTATCGAAGTCCTACCGGCACCGTCCTCCTGAGTCCGTCCAGGAGGGGCGGCTCGGCGGTGTGACCTGGTCCATGAACCGCGGTGCTGCGCCGCCCCGGTGGCCGAGCTAACCCAACATGCGCTCCCGAGTGCATGTAACACCATCGAACCCTGACATGGTGATCAGGACCGACCTCCGCCCGGGGCCCACCAGCTACGACCTCTTGCCACGCCGCTGCGGCCGGGTGGCCCTGGTCACTGGCGTCAGCCGCCGCGCGGGCGTCGGCTATGCCGCAGTGGCCCACTGGACACCCTGGACGCAGCCATGCTCGACGCGCACTGGACGATCAACTCCCGCTCCACGATCCTGCTGGCTCAACGCGAGCGCCATCCTCTTTGCGAACGACGTGCCGGACGCGCCGGTTCTGATCTGTCGCGAGCTCAGCCAATACTGGGCCGATTCCCCCCGGTTTCGATCACAGGAAACGGCAGGTGCGGATGGATCCCGATTTGATCGGCGAGCAGGTCCCCGGTGTCGGTGCGCCGGTAGACCACGCGTCGGCCGACTCTCGTGCCGACGATCAAATCCGCGTCGCGTAGTACGGCCAGGTGGCCCCCGACGGTGCCCAGCGACAGGTCAAGCTCCGCAGCGAGTTCGCTGCTGGTCGCCGGGCGCCGGAGTTCGTGGAGAATCGCCGCCCGGTTACTGCCGATCAGTCGATCCAAGGCACCGTCCGGCCGCTCGTGCGTGCCGGCGGCGAATCCGCGTGCCGGATAGACCAGGCGCGTGCCATGCTGGCGGCGCCTGGCACAGCCAATGAGCCGCTCGACACGCTGACGGGCACGAACAGCATCCCCTCGTCGCCGACGACGCGGTCGGGGGCGACTTGGTCGCTGAAGCGGATCGCGTCGGTACCGACCCAGGCGCTTCGGCGGCTCATGTGTTGCAGGGCGCGAGGCCAGCCGTAGGCAGCCAGCAGCCCCGCCCGGTAGGTGACGTCTCGTTCCAGCAGCGCCCGGCGGCGCGGCCAGTCCGGGAACACGTAGGAATTCCACACGAATTCCAGCAGGTCGGCTGTTCTGGCTCCCCCTTGTCCGGACAGCCAGCCCAAGTCGTGCCGCATCCAGCTGTGCGCCATCGACTTTTCCAGCCCGGCGCGCACATCCTCGTCAGACGCACCGGCGACGTTCGTCAGTTCGCTGGTGAGCGTGGTGCGCATGCCGCCGGGCGGTGGGATGGCGACGAAGCGGGGCAGCCACTTCGTCGAGCTGAGCAGCTGGACCAGGCCCTTGGCGAACGGGTCCGCGTCGAGGGTGGCGTTGAACCCGGCGTGGTGGCGGGTATGCCAGGAGGTCAGCGGACCACGCCTTGCCCAACACGATCATCGATCCCAGCGTTTCGGTAAGCGGGGACAGCGCGAAGCGCGACCGGGACAGGGCCATCGAGCTCAACCGCAGCAGCACCATCTTTCGGCTCTTCTGCCGTTCCCGTGGGTGGCTTGATCATGATCGTTTAGGGCGCAACGCCGTCTCCTGAGAGGGTTCTTGGCTGTCGAAGGTCAAGTTCCCGGTCAGGAAGGGACGGCGTTGCGCGCTGTCAGGGTATGGCGAT
>JBBPZY010000111.1:0-17061 GCA_038276315.1 Mycobacteriales bacterium | reverse complement strand
GATCAACCCCCATCAGATCAACCCCCATCAGATCAACCCCCATCAGATCAACCCCCATCAGATCAACCCCCATCAGATCAACCCCCATCAGATCAACCCCCATCAGATCAACCCCCATCAGATCAACCCACTGGGGGACGTGCGCCACGGCGGTCCGGGCCTAGGCTTGATGGTGGCGGCGTGGGCTGGCCCGTCGCCATGGAGGGAGGGCCATGATCGAGGCGCTGCACGGAACCGCTCGAACGATGGTGAGCCGGCCGCGCGGCATTCTCGCGGCCGACGAGAGCATCGGCACCATGTCGTCCCGGCTGGAGAAGGCGGGGGTGGAGGCGACCGCGGAGAACCGGCGGGACTACCGCGAGATGCTGATGACCACCCCTGAGCTGCACCAGGGAATAAGCGGGGTGATCCTGTCCGACGAGACCTTCAACCAAAAACTCAGCGATGGGAACACCTTCCCGCTGGCCCTCCATGCGCTGAACATCCTGCCCGGAATCAAGGTCGACACCGGGGCCAAAGATCTGGCCTTCTCGCCCAGCGAGAAAATCACTGAGGGCCTCGACGGATTGCGCGAGCGGCTGCGCGACTACGTCTCGCGCGGGGCCCGGTTCGCGAAGTGGCGTGCTGTGATTACGATTGGTGAAGACCGGCCAACCGAGCGCGCACTGCGAGCCAATGCGCACGCGCTGGCTCGTTATGCCGCGCTGTGCCAGGAGTCGGTCATAGTGCCGATCGTCGAGCCCGAGGTGCTGATGGACGGCGACCACACCATCGAGCGGTGCGCCGAAGTGACCCGCGCCGCGCTGGAGCATCTACTCGCGGAACTGGACGAGGCCGGGGTGGATCTGGCCGGCACTGTGCTCAAGCCCAACATGGTCGTGCCCGGCACGACATCAGGTCAGCAGGCCAGTCCCGAGGAGGTTGCCGAGGCGACCGTGGCCACGCTGCGGGCGGTGCTGCCCGAGGCGTTGGCCGGAGTGGCCTTCCTCTCCGGTGGTCAGTCGCCTGAGGTGGCGACCGCGAACCTGGCCGCGATGCAGAAGCACGAGACACCGTGGCCGCTGACTTTCTCCTTCGGCCGGGCGTTGGTCGACCCGGCACTGAAGGCGTGGCACGGGGATCCCGCGCTCATCTCGGCGGGACAGCAGGCGCTGACCAGCCGGGTGCAACCTAACTCGGCCGCGGTGGCCTGACCCTTAACGGAAGAGACCCTCGCGCAACGCGGTTGCCACCGCCGCCGCCCTATCGGTCACTGCCAGCTTCCGGTAGATCCCCCGCAGGTGGCTCTTGACCGTCTCCTCACCCACCAGTAGTTCGGTGGCGATAGCCCGGTTGGACGAGCCGGCGACCATCAGGGAAAGCACCTCGCTCTCCCGGGGGGTGAGGCCGAGGTGCGCTCCGGGCCAGTACCCACCGGCCTGAAGGCGGGCGGTGGACACTCCGGCTCGGGCGCTGAGACCCGCGTCGACGACCACGCCACCGGCGTGCACCCGGTGCAACTGCTCGACCAACTCTGGGCCGTCGATGCGCTTGAGAAGGTAACCCGCTGCGCCGACCTGCATGGCTTGGAACAGGTACTGCTCGTCGTCGTAGACGGTCAGCAGGACGACCCGGCGTCCGGGGGAGTCCGCGATGAGCTCGCGGCACAGGTCCAACCCGCTTTCCCCGCCCAGTCGCACGTCGGCGAGGACGATGTCGGGGTCCAGGCCAGCTACAACCCGCCGTGCGGTCGCCGCATCCGCGGCCTCGCCGACCACCCGGACCCGTCCAGTGAAGCGACTGAGCATGGCCTTGAGACCAGTGCGCACCATCTCATGGTCGTCGACCAGGACCACACGTAGCGGCTGGCCTTCCATGTGCCGAGTGTAATCGCGTTGCTAGGCCAGGTTGGTGGTCCGGTGACCACATGGTGGTTCGAGATCCCCTCGTTTTTCCCTCCAGCAGGGGACGCTGGGCTGCGGCGGCTTGCTTACCGTCAAGCACGGCTACGAAGCGTGCAGGGCTTTGCGGGTTTGTGACGAAAGAGGTGTGTCGTGCCCGATAAGTTGTTGCGAATGGAGCGGGCTGGGTCCAGCACATCGCGGCCGGTGATGCTCGCGATCGCCGGCGACAGCGCTGCCGGGAAAACCACGCTGACCAAGGGTTTGGTGGAGGCGCTGGGCGCCGATCGGAGCACGTCCCTGTGTGTGGATGACTACCATTGCTACGATCGCCAGGAACGCAAGGGGCTGCCGTTCACGGCACTGCATCCGGACTGTAATTACGTGCAGATCATGGAACAGCACCTGCAGCTGCTGGCCACCGGGCAGCCGGTGCTCAAGCCGGTCTACGACCATGACACCGGCCAGCTCACTCGACCCGAACTCATCGAGCCCACCGAGTTCGTGATCGTGGAAGGCCTGCTGCCGCTGCACACCCGGCTGGCCCAGGCGTGCTTCGACATCACCGTCTACCTCGACCCGCCGGAGCACATCCGCCGCGACTGGAAGGTCAAGCGCGACACCAGCAAGCGCGGATATACCCCCGAGCAGGTCCTGGCCGAGCTCGACAAGCGGGAGCCTGAGTCCGAGAAATTCATCCGCCCGCAACGGTCCGCCGCAGACATCGTGGTCCGATTCGGCCCCATCGAGGGGCGCCAGGACCCACCGGGCACCCCGCTGTCGGCTGAACTGACGCTGCGCCCGACGATCCGCCACCCCGACCTCACCGGAGTGTTCCGCGAGTCCGACCGGCGCGCCATGCACCTCAAACTCAAGCGAGACGAGGACGGCAGGCCGGTGGAAGGCCTGCATGTGCACGGGTATGTTCCTCGCGAGGAGAGCCGGCTGTTGGAGAAGGCTATCTGGGCGGAGCTCGGCACCGAGACGGAGCTGCCGGTCACGCTTGGTCACATCGGTGAGGGCGCTCGCAGCGAGCCGCTGGCGATCACCCAGCTGCTATTGCTTTATCACATGCTCGACTCAGTTCGCTGAGGAGCGGCGCTGGTGCGGATCGCTCACCGCTGGCTGCTGCCCTGCGAGTAGCCGGCCGATGCCGCGCAGTTGTGGCAGATCGTGCACGTCGACGGCCAGCGCCGGCACCGCGACCACCGGGATTGCCGGATGTGCGCGGCGAAACCGGGCTAGCAGCCGGCGTTCCCGCTGGGCCAGGGCGACCCGGTCAGCGTGTAACCGCAGGACTGCCGCAGCCAGCGGCCCAGCCGAGTTGGCGGTTGGCCCCGCTCGTTCCAACGCCTCGGCCACCGTTTCGGCCTGCGGTGCCGGGAGATCAGCGAGCACCGGATGTGTTCGGTTGAGCACCAGCCCGGCCAGCGGCATCGACTCCGTGGCCAAACGGTCCACGAAATAGGCCGCCTCACGCACCGCGTCGGCCTCCGGAGTGGCGATCACCACAAACTCCGTGCCCGGAGCGCGGAGCAACTCGTAAGTCGCGGTGGCGCGCTCCCGGAACCCGCCGAACATGGTGTCGAAAGCCTGCACGAACGCCGACGCGTCAGCCAACAGCTGGCCGCCCAGGATCGTCGAGGTCGCCCTGGTGAATAGCCCGAACCCGGCGCCCACCAGCCGACGCACGCCGCGGCCGCCGGTCCGCGCCGGCGCGGACAGCAGCCGGATCATCCGCCCGTCGAGAAACGACGACAGCCGCTGTGGAGCGTCCAGGAAATCCAGCGCGGACCGCGAAGGTGGCGTGTCGACCACGACGAGATCCCACTGGCGCACCGCGACCAGCTGTCCCAGCTTCTCCATCGCCATATATTCCTGAGTGCCGGAGAACGACGAGGAGATGGCCTGATAGAAGGGGTTGGCGATGATGTGAGCGGCCCGCTCCGGGCTGGCGTGCGCCTGCACCATCTCGTCGAAGGTGCGCCGCATGTCCAGCATCATCGCGTGCAGCTGCCCGCCGGCCGCCTGGATCTCCGCAGTGGGGGCCACCAGGCGAGGATTGTTGGTCAGCTCCGGTAGCCCCAGCGACTGAGCGAGGCGTCGAGCCGGATCGATCGTGAGTACCACCACCGATCGACCTCGCTCGGCTGAGCGCAGCGCGAGCGCCGCAGCCGTCGTCGTCTTTCCCACGCCCCCCGCGCCGCAGCACACCACCACTCGGGTGGCGCGGTTGTCCAGTAACGCGTCGATATCGAGCGGAGTCGGCGTACTCATCGCACGCCTTGCTCGCGGAGCGCTTCGGCGAGCTCGTAGATCCCGCCGAGATCCACTCCGTCTCCCCCGGGTTCGGTCAGCTCGGGTAGTTCGATCAGCGGCATGCCGGCGTCGGCGAGTCTGGCGCGGGCGTGGCGCTCGGCGTCCAACCGCAGCGCATGTTCCACAGTTTCGGCGACCAGGCCGTCCAGCACGGCCGGTTCCAGATCCAGGCCGGCGGCGCGTAACCCGGCGCGGACCCGGTCGGCATGAACTTGTCCGTTGACCACGGCGGTGACCGACTGGGCGGGTAGTCGAGATGCCCGCGCCCGGTTGACCAGTACGACGCCCGGACGCAGGTCGGCCAGGTCCAGCTCCGCGACGGTGTCCAGGGTCTCGGCCACCGGCATGTCCTCCAGCAGGGTGACCACGTGTACCGCGGTGTCCGCGGAGTGCAGCAGCCGTACCACCCCCTTGCTCTGGCTGTGGATCGGGCCGACCTTGGCCAGGTCGGCCATCGCCCTGGTGACGTCGAGAAACCGCACCACCCGCCCGGTCGGTGGGGCGTCGAGCACCACCGCGTCGTAGGTGTGGATGCCCTTGTCGGCCCGGCTGGTCGCCTCCTTCACTTTGCCAGTGAGCAGGACATCGCGCAGCCCCGGCGCCAGCGTGGTAGCGAACTCGATTGCGCCCATCCGGCGCAGGGTCCGCGCCGCGAAGCCCAGGTTGTAGAACATCGTGAAGTAGTCCAGCAGGGCTTCCTCGGCATCCACGGCTAGCGCCCGGACTTCGCCACCGCCGGGGGCGACCGCGATGCGCCGCTCCTGATAGGGCAACGGCGGGATGTCGAACAGGTGCGCGATACCTTGGCGTCCCTCGACCTCCACCAGCAGCGTTCGGCCGCCCCCGCTGGCCAGTGCCACTGCCAGCGCAGCGGCTACCGTCGTTTTGCCCGTCCCGCCCTTGCCGGTGACTACATGCAGGCGAGCTCGGACCAGCTCATCGGACCACATACGGTGAGCCTAGGCGGCTGCGCCGGGATCTTCAGCCCACCGCCAACGCGATAACTGTCAGTTACCTTCGGGGAAGGACTAGTGCTTCGTGAGTATGTGCCACCCACGGCAACCGGCAACTTTGCGCGGAAAGTTGCCGTGGGTGGCACATACTCAGCAGATCTATAGACCCCTTTTAGGGGCTGCTGAGAGATATGTGACCACTGTGACGCGGGCACTCGAATGCCACTGACGAGCCGTGCAGCGTCATTCGCTAGCGTGCTCACCCATGACGACCTGGGAGTACGCAACCGTGCCACTGTTGACCCATGCCACCAAGCAGATCCTCGACCAGTGGGGAGCTGACGGTTGGGAACTGGTCACCGTGACGCCTGGACCGACGGGGGAGCAGCTGGTGGCCTATCTCAAGCGTCCGAAGCAGTGAGCTGGTCGGGCCGGCTGATTGAGCTCGGCTTGGTGTTGCCGCCGGTAGCCGCGCCGGCCGGGGTGTACCTGCCCGCGGTGCGCAGCGGATCCTTGGTGTTCACCGCCGGCCAGCTGCCGCTGGTCGACGGGGTGCTCGCGGCCACCGGCAAGCTCGGTGCCGAGATCGACCCCGCGCGAGGTCATGAGCTGGCCCGAACCTGCGCGCTCAATGCGCTGGCCGCGGTGGATGGACTGGTCGGGCTCGACGCGGTGGTCCGGGTGGTGAAGGTAGTGGGGTTCGTCGCCTCGGCACCTGGGTTCACTGCGCAGTCCGCAGTGATCAATGGCGCATCCGAGCTGCTCGGTGCGGTATTCGGCGAAGCGGGGACGCATGCCCGGTCCGCAGTAGGCGTCGCCGAGCTACCGTTGGGTGCTCCAGTCGAAGTCGAGCTGGTCGTCGAGGTTTCCTGACGCGTGGATGGTGAACGGGCTCACACGGGCACGATCTCGATATGGTCCGCTAATCCCGCGAGATCCTTGCCGTTGCGGGTGTACAGCCGGGCATCGTGCGCGTGCGCGGTCGCAGCAATGAGCAGGTCCATGACGCGAGAGCGGGGCTGGCGACCGGACTGGGCCACCGCCGCCGCAAGCACGCCGTAACTGGCCGCCACCGCGTCGTCGACGGGTAGTGCGTCGAAGCGGTGCTGCAGGACGGTAAGCCGCCGGAGCCTTTCAGCACGTGTTGCTGGGTGAGCAGTGACCAAGACGCCGAAGTGCAACTCAGCGAGCGTGGCGGCGCTGATGGCCAGCTCGCCGTCGAGCTCGGGCACGTCGTGTGCGATCACCACACTGGTGTCCAGTACGGCGCGCATCATCGAGACCAAGGGTTCACCGGCGTGTCGTCAAGCAGCGCGCGGTCGTGTTCCCACTGCTGGTCGTCCGGTCCGCGGAACAGGTCCGCGATGTCCGCGTAGCGGCGCCAGGAACGAGCGGTCGCGCCCCGGAGCACAGCTGCTGCCCGGCCGCTCACGGTGATCGTCACTGTCGCCCCAGCTTCGACCCGCCGCACGATCTCGCTCGCGTTCTGGCGCAGTTCTCGCAGCCCGACGGACTCCATGCGGTCAAACATAGCACAAGTGCTATTCTCGGTGGTCGAGACGGCCAGGCTGTCAGCGAGCCCGGCGGGCTAGCCGCTGGGGATCCAGGATGAGCACACTTTTGCCCTCCAGACGCAGCCATCCGCGCTGGGCGAAGTCAGCGAGCGCCTTGTTCACCGTCTCCCGGGAGGCACCGACCAACTGAGCGATCTCCTCCTGGGTGAGGTCATGGGTCACTCGAAGCATGCCGGCCTCCTGAGTGCCGAAGTCATGCGCGAGCTGCAGCAACGCCTTGGCCACCCGTCCTGGAACATCGGTGAAGATCAGATCGGCGAGCATGTTGTTGGTGCGGCGCAGCCGGCGAGCGATCACCCGAAGCAGTTGCTCGGCGATCTCCGGACGCTTGGTGATCCACTCTCGCAGCGCGACGCGGTCCATGCTGACGGCTTTGACCTCTGTCACCGTGGTAGCCGTCGATGTCCGCGGTCCTGGATCGAAGATCGAAAGCTCGCCGAACATGTCCGAAGGTCCGAATACCGCGAGCAGGTTCTCCCGGCCGTCAGCTGACTTCCGCCCGATCTTGACCTTGCCTGACTGGATGATGTACAGGCGGTCACCCAGTTCGCCTTCGGCGAAGATGACATGGGCTCGGGGAAAGCTGACCGGTTCCAGGGCGATTCGCAGAGCTTCAACTGCCGAGGGGTCGACTCCCTGGAAGATGCCGGCCGTGGCCAAGGGGTCGGTCACCGCGTTCCTCCAGCTGACCCGGGCGCCGTCACAGCGCGTGCTCCGATGACGCCAATCACATTGCGGTGGAGTCTGATGACGCCAATCACATTGCGGTGGAGTCTAAGGCCGTTGACGGGCGCGGCGTGACGTGACTAGGCCGAAGGTGCGGGGACCCGTTCCGTTGGGTATTTCCAGTGTCGGGTATACGGCGCAATCGGAACAGCTCCAGCGCGCGACCGATCCCACTACGGAACAGTGCCCGCACCTCGTCCGGTCGAGCCGCTTGGAGGAACTCCTCGACCTCGTTCTCTTGCACTGTGAGGTGGCGCAGGCGGCTCTCCAGCCGCTCCATCCCGAGCGCAAAGAACATCAGCAACACGGGGACGGCGGCAACGAACCAGACGGTCATGGTGCGGGAGATCCTGCCGTATCAGCCGACCAGATGCGCGCGGGGGGTCGCGTGTTGGGCGTGTCGCTCGGTCCGGCCTGCGTTGCACCGGTATGAGGCTGGGCGACGAGGATCGGCGGCGGCTCCGTACCCTGTGGGAGTGCCAGCTCGATCGCGCCGGTCTTTCGCTGCGGAGAGCCACCTCGCGCTGGTTCGGCGAGCCCGCCGGATGGATCGTGTACTGGCCCGCGCCTACCCAGACGCGCACTGCGAACTGAACTTCCAGACGCCGCTGCAGCTCGCCGTCGCGACCATCTTGTCGGCGCAATGCACCGACAAACGGGTCAACGAGACCACGCCTGCCCTGTTCGCCCGGTACCCCGCCGCCAGGGACTACGCGGCTGCCGATCGGGATGAGCTGGAGAAGCTGATCCGGCCCACCGGGTTCTACCGGAACAAGGCGACGTCGTTGATCGGGCTAGGTGCGGCGCTGGTCGAGCACTTCGGCGGCGAGCTGCCCGATAAGCTGGCCGACCTGGTGGCCCTGCCGGGCGTCGGGCGCAAGACCGCCAACGTGATCCTCGGCAATGCCTTTGGCGTCCCCGGCGTCACCGTCGACACCCATGTCGGGCGGCTGGTGCGCCGATGGGGATGGACCGAGCACGATGATCCGGTGAAGGTTGAGCACGCGATCGGCGAGCTCATTCCGAAACGGGACTGGACCATCCTGTCCCACCGGGTGATCTTTCACGGACGCCGGGTATGTCACTCCCGCCGACCGGCCTGCGGGGTATGCCCGCTGGCTGCGGACTGTCCCTCCGATGGCCTCGGCCCTACCGAGCCCGGGATCGCGGCCCTGTTGCTGCGTGGGCCCGAGGCACCGCACCTGCTGGCGATGGCCGGCTTGCCCCCAGATCTGATCGCCGGTCCCGGGGCGACAGTCGGTGTCGCGGCCCCTGGGTCGATACGGTGAAGGCTGCGCTGCGCTGGGTGCTGGTGACGGCGTTACTGGCGTTCGCGCTCGTCGTGGCGCTGTGGCCGTTAACATCCGGGCCTCGACTGTCCGGACCGCAGACGAGCCCCACGTCGATCCCAGCGTCAGCTGATGCAGCGCAGTTCGGTCAACCGGTCCAGCCCGCCGAGCCGCCGCCGCCCAGCATCGAGCAGTTGAGGTCCCGGGCGGCCCTGCAGCCGTGCCCGGCCACGCACTCGAACACCTCCCGCGGGCCGCTATCCGGGCTGATGCTGCCCTGCCTGGGCCAGGAGGGAACGGTCGACGTGGGGGCGGCACTAGCCGGGCGTCCGGCGTTGCTCAACCTGTGGGGGCCGCTGTGTCAACCGTGTACCCAGGAACTGCCGGCGCTGGCCGCCTACGCAGCCGAGCCTGGCGCGGTGCCCGTGCTCGGGGTCGAGGTGCAGCGGCTGCCCGAAGGGGCGCTTGATCTGTTAAGCGCGCTGAACGTGCACTACCCGTCGGTCAGCGATCCCGACGGCAGGCTGCGCGCCGCGGTGAACGCCCCGCCGGTACTGCCGCTGACCTATCTGGTCTCCGCCGACGGCCATGTCAGCCAGCTCAACCCGCCAGAGGTGCTGCGTAGCGCACAGCAGGTGCGTGCTGTCGTGGCGCGCTACCTCGGTGAAGGAGCGGCCCGATGACCTGGCCGATCGCGACGGGGGCCGCTGGGACGGGGCCGCTGGGAACCGGCCCGCTGACAACCGGCCCGCTGACAACCGGCCCGCTGGTCGATCCCACGTCGCTGCCCGGTTGGCTGGATCCGCTGGTACGTCGTACCGCCGACATCGGCCCTGGTGATCTGGGTCGGATCCCGGTGCCACGGGTGGGTGGCCGACCGGCCGCTGTGTTGGTGCTCTTAGCCGAAGACTCGCGCACCGGTGAGCCGGATGTACTACTTCAGGTGCGTTCGCAGGACCTGTCTTCGCACCCAGGTCAGGTCTGCTTCCCCGGCGGAGCGGCGGAGGATGGTGACGCCGGTCCGGTTGCGACGGCGCTGCGGGAGGCCGTCGAGGAGGTCGGGGTTCGCGCCGACGATGTGCGGCCCATCGCGGTGCTGCCGCAGCAGTACGTGGCGCCGTCGGGTTTCGTCGTCACGCCGGTGCTGGGTTATTGGGAGCGGCCCGGAGCGGTCGCCCCGGTGGATTACCGGGAGACCGTCGCGGTCACCCGGGTGTTGCTGCGGGTGCTCGCAGACCCCCCGAACCGGCTGATCGTGCGTGGGCCCAACGGGTACCCGTACCCCGCGTTCGTGATACCTGGAATGCTCGTCTGGGGGTTCACCGGCGGGTTGCTGGCCGCACTGCTGACAATGGGCGGCTGGGTACGACCCTGGGAGCCGGCGGCTGAGTACGACCTGGACGTCGCGAGGCGGCTGGCCGAGCGAACCGAGGTGATCCGGTGAACTGGGTGGATGTGCTGGTGCTGGTGCTGGCCCTGCTCGCCGGAGTCTCCGGTGCCCGGCAGGGGATGGTCACCGCGGCGGCGTCCTTCATCGGTGTGCTGACCGGGGCATTGATCGGAGTGCGCATTGCGCCCTCGCTGATCGAGGGCTACCAAAGCCCAGAAGCCCGGGTCGCGCTCGGAGTCTCGATCGTGATCGTGCTCATCGCGATCGGTGAAACGCTCGGGGTGTTGCTGGGTCGGGCGGTGCAGCGCCGGATCGACGCTGAGGCGCTGCGCCGGGTGGACAGCTTCCTGGGCGCAGTGGTGCAGGGTATTGCGGCTCTGGTGGTCGCCTGGCTGGTGGCCCTGCCGCTGTCGCAATCGTCAATCTATACCGGGCTGACCGGAGCGGTGCGGGATTCGTCGGTGCTGCGGATCGTGGACACAGTCATGCCCAACGTGCTGCGTGATCTGCCCTCCGAGCTGACCAAACTGTTAGACGTCTCCGGGTTCCCCGACGTGCTCGCACCGTTCTCGCCTACCCCGATCACTGATGTCGGGCCGGCGGATCCGATGCTGCTCAACAGCCCGATAGTACGGCAGGCCAAGACCAGCGTGCTGAAGGTCCGTGGCCGGGCGCGCTCCTGCTCCCGAGCGCTGGAGGGTAGCGGGTTCGTGGTGGCGCCCCAGCGGGTGATCACCAATGCGCACGTCGTCGCCGGTACCGACCAGGTGGAGGTGGAGATATCCCCGAACCACACGCTGGACGCCACGGTGGTCAGCTATGACCCCGAAGTTGACGTCGCGATCCTGAAGGTACCTGGGTTAAGGGCGCCGGTGCTGCCGTTGGCCTCGAAACCGGCCATCTCAGGGTTGAGCGGTCTGGTGCTCGGCTACCCGCTCGATGGGCCGTACACGGCCTCTGCCGCCCGGGTTCGGGACCGCATCCATCTGCGTGGGCCGGATATTTACAACGCGTCGACCGTGGTCCGCAACGTCTACACGGTCCGCGCCGTGGTACGCAGCGGGAACTCCGGCGGCCCGCTGCTCGATGGCGCAGGCCAAGTGCTCGGCTTGGTGTTCGGAGCAGCAGTCGACAACGACGAGACTGGGTTCGTGCTCGCCGATGACGAGATCGCCAACCAGATCGCTGCCGCACCGAGCCGAAACAGTGAAGTTTCCACCGGCAGCTGCGCCTCCTGAGTAGCCTGCGTTGGGGCATGCGTCCTCACCCACGGCGGTGGCCCCCGACCTGGTTACCGAACTCCGAGAAACACTGCTGGAGCTTCGCCGGATCCCCGCCCGCCTGCTGTTCGCACTGCTGGTAGTTCTGCCCGGCCGGCGAGTTCAACAGCGACGCGCCCAACGCGACCAGCCCGATGGCCGCAAGCAGCCCGATGATGCCGAGCACGATCCCCGCGAGTGACACGCCACCGTTGGTTGCTTCGCCCCGCTTGGCTCGGGCCCGCCCGAGCAGCCCGAAGATCATCGCGAGGATGCCGAAGAGGATGCCGCCGACAATCGTCCAGCACAGCACGAGCGCGAGCAGCCCTAGGACCAGTGCGGCGATCCCGAAGCCGTTGCGGGGGCGTGCCCCGGGGCCGCCGTAACCGGGACCCTGGTCATACCCGGGTGGGTTCTCGCCGTGGCTCACGGGCGGGCGGTACTGGTCGCCGTCTCGCGCATTCCCCGGCCCGTTCATCCGCTGATGATCGCACCGATGGCCTAACCGCGCACACCGCGGCTCCGCTGCCGGGTGAGCGAGCCGCTCTCCGGCTCCCGAACTCAACAGCAGCGCTGTCCAAGGTCATCCCAACAGCTCTACGGTTGAGTTCGGGAGCCTGAGAGCGCGGGGGTCGGTGCGGGATGATGCGTGCGGCGTTGGTGGTGGCTGCGGTGGGGATGCTCGGAGTTGCCTGCGCAGCACAGGGCGCGGTGGCCGACGCGAAAACGGTCGACATGTGCACCATTCTGACCGACGCCGAGCTCAGCCAACTCGGTGTGCGGCCGGACACCCGGGAGACGGTGGATCAGTTCGGCTCGGTCGGCTGCCAGTGGGTAGGTAAGTCCGGCAGATTGAGCCTCGAACGTGATAAGGAAACCGTCGCGTCCTACCGAACCCGTCAGCGTGGCCCGGCGTTCATCGCCTTCGCGGAGAACGCGGTGAACGGCCGCGCTGGACTGACGTTCGCGGTGGACCGGGACGGCGGCACCGACTGCGAGCAGCTGATCGATGGTGGCTCGGTATCGCTGGTGGTGCATGTGGCGTCGACGTTGAGTCCGGATGGTCATCGGATCGATTCGTGCCCGGAGGCGTTGCGGATCGCGCGGCTGATCGAGCCGCGGTTGCCCAAAGCCTCGTAGGCTCGGGATATGGACTACCGCAGCCTCGGACGTACCGGCATGCAGGTCAGCCCCTTGTGTCTGGGGGCGATGATGTTCGGCGCGTGGGGGGAACCCGACCACCAGACGTCGATCGAGATCATCCACCGCGCGCTGGACGCCGGTATCAATTTCATCGACACCGCCGACGTCTACTCCCAAGGCGAGTCGGAGGTCATCGTCGGCAAAGCGCTGGCCGGTGGGCACCGTGATGGCGTGATCCTCGCTACCAAGTTTCACGCCCAGATGGACGTACCGGTGAATCCTCCCTTCGGCCAGCCGGGCGCGGGTGACCCGAACAAGCGCGGCAACTCGCGCCGCTGGATCGTCCAGGAGGTCGACAACAGCCTCCGCCGCTTGGGCACGGACTGGATCGACCTCTACCAGGTGCACCGCCCAGATCCCGACACCGACGTCGAGGAAACGCTGTCCGCGCTGACCGACCTGCAGCGACAGGGCAAGATCCGGGCGTTCGGCTCCTCGACCTTCCCGGCGCACCAGGTCGTCGAGGCACAGTGGACGGCGCAGCAGCGGGCGCTGGGCCGGTTTGTCACCGAGCAGCCGCCGTACTCCCTGCTCGTCCGCGGCGTCGAGGCCGACGTGCTGCCCGTGGCGCAGCGCTACGGGATGGGAGTCCTGCCGTGGAGCCCGCTGGCCGGCGGGTGGCTCACCGGCAGGTACCGCAAGGGTCAGGACGCGCCGACGTCGCAGCGCTCCCAGCGCATGCCCGCCCGCTACGACCTGTCCAACCCCGGCAACCAGCGCAAGCTCGACGCCGCCGACGCCCTAGCTGTGCTTGCCGAACAGGCCGGGATCTCCCTGATCCACCTGGCGCTCGCATTCGTGAGCCAGCACCCCGCCGTGACGGCACCGATCATCGGCCCACGCACGATGCAACACCTCGAGTCGCAGCTCGGCGCCGTCGACGTCACGCTGTCCACCGACGTGCTGGACCGCATCGACGAAATCGTCGCGCCCGGCGTCACACTGTCGCGTTCCGACGCGGGCTACCAGCCGCCCGCACTGTCCGACCCGTTCCTGCGCCGCCGCCGCACTGCTTGATTGGACCAGACGAGCGCCACAACACCATTTCTTTGCGGCGATACCACGAGAGGGACTCCTGCGCGATCCGTGGTTGTGCGCCACTCATCAGTTTGACGTACCCAACGATGAGATGGCGTCGCGGAATCTTGCCATGGACGATGTTCTGTCTTCGGGTTCGGGAGTTAGCGCGTGGTGGAGCGCATTTTCGAGTGCAGGCCACGGCCATGGCCGTATGCCTGCGAGATCGTGTTGGTGTCCTCGTGCTATGTCCTTGAGTTTGTCTCGCAATGGCTCTTGATCATGGGTATAGGCGGTGGGAGAGAGGCCGGTCCAGGCAAGGTGTATGACGGCCGCCAGCGCGTAGACCTCGGCAGGTTCATCGATGGTGACGGGCTCGTCGTCGGGCGTGGCGAGAAGGTGTGCGGCGATCTCGGGGGCGGTGAAGTGAACCATTCCTCCCCGGTAGACGACGTCTGGTTGAAACTGGTAAGGGCCTTGAGCGAGGGCGAAGTCGATGAGGTTGACGGTGGTGGGCGCGAGAAGTATGTGGGCAGGCTGGAGATCTGCGTGAAGCCATCCCAGGCCGTGCAACTGAGCTAGCCGGCTAGCGACGGCGATTGTGGCGCGGAGGATGCTGTCGCGCCGGGCGGGTGAGTCGTCGCCGTGCCGAGCCGGAGCGAAGAGCCGGTGGGGGGTGATGCCGTCGAGCCAGCGCAAGGCCAACCAGGAGCCGCCGCCGTGCAGGTCGCCAGACTCGAGGAGATATCCGGGGGCGAAGTCGTGCAGGTGGGTGAGGAGGGTGGCTTCGCGGCGGGCGAGGGTTTCAGCTTCACGGACGCCTTGGTTGTCTGTGTTGTGCGAGGCGATTTTGAGTGCCACGTCGCCGGTGGCGAACTCGAGGCGGTAGACGCGGGATCCGCGCCGATCAGCGACAAGTTCACAGCTGCCGCACACTTGTCCGAGGCGGTTCCCGACTCGCGCGGCGAGGTTGACGACATGGGGCGCGTGGGCATTCACCATGTCAGTGTCGCGGCCAATAGCAACCTCCGTCGGGTATTTGGGCTCGTGCCCATGCGTTCACCCGAAGATAGCGATCGGGCGTCCGCATCGCGGGGCGGGTGAGGGGGATGTCAGCGAGTTCGGGGATGTGGGCGAAGGGGTGTTGCCATGATCATGTGCAGCGGCGAGCTGCTCCGCGATGTGGGGAGTCTCGTGCAGGAATTGCGGATCCTTGCGCTGCAGGGCAACCCGGAGAGAGAGAGCTGAGTGGCACCGGGGGCACCCGCCTGTCGCACCGGTCAACACCGTGGGCACGCAGGACGAACTTTCCGATCATGTAGCCCAGCGGCGTGTAGATGGTTTTGAGCATCCAATGCGGCCATGCCAGGGCACGGCGGTGCGCGGTCGAGTCCTGCACTCCGATCCACTGGACGACGAGGTTGTCGCAGAGCAGGAAAGCATCCGGCGAGGGTCGGACGCGCCGCTGGGCGCGCAGAAGCTCCATGTGCTCGACTGCGGCGGCGAAGATCTCCCGTTGGAGATCATTCAGCTGATGGATTGCCGCGCTTGTCTCATAGCAAAGCCAGCGGGTGAGACTGCGCTGGAAAGAGGGGCGCAGGAAAGGGCAATGCCCCGCCATGGCGTCTACGTAGTCACGGAACCCGGGCGCGATGCCGCCAGGATCGGTAGTGTAGTCGACGGATAGGCGCAACATCAGCATTTCAGTAATGGAGGTGGCTTGTGCCACGCCGTCGCTGTTTGGCGTGGCACCGCCCGAAAGATGGTTAGTCGTCGTCATCATCGGTGGCTGGGGTGCAGTCCCATGAATGGAAAACCTCGCCGGTCGCGCAATAGGCGGCGTAAGCGGTCTGGTCAACCGTGCCCCCCGCATCAGCGAACCACAACGGAGAGAGCTTTCCGAAACGGGCCTCGTAGTCGGACACCCAGGGAATCTGGCCTTCTCCCAAACTCTCGTGATGACCGAGAATCTGACCGCAAGCCTCTCGGCTGAATTGCGCATATGAGTCGGGTGTGCAGATCAGGGTGTGCCATGCCTGATCGATGTAGCTGGAGAACATCGGGCACATCTGCGCACTTTCCTTGGTGATAGCGAAGAATCGCGCCAGTTCGGTCAACGCGTCACTCGTGTGCACTTCAGCAGGTTTCAGGGCACGGCTAATCATCGTGGCTCCTCATCGTGGGCTTGGATGTGGGGAACCGACTGGAACCCCTCGACCAAAGCCGCCTGCAGGCAGACGGCTGGACCGGGTTGCGGATCTCGGGTCACGGAAACGGCGGTTGGGGCACCGTGCCCCAGCAACTCGGCCCGCCTCGAAACCCAGCTTGCGGATCGCCAGTCGTAACAACACAGCAGAACGCTCCTCGGGTGATGGGTGAGGCCGGTTGTATCGGCTCCTGGGCTGGCAACGAGACGACCGGCACGTCGCCGCCCTGATGAACGTATGGGCACTGTCGACGTACGTGGACCCACAGCGGCGAGCAAAACTGGCGGCGCTGTGCACCCCGCGAAACGGGGAAAAACGCTAGTCTCCGATTGTCGAGGGGTGGTCACGCGATGCGCAGCGCTCGCAGCTAAGCGGATGAGGCCGCGCGCCTGCATGCGGACGGCGTCTCCTACGGGCAGATCATCGCCAGGTGGAGCCGTCAGCACGGCATCAGCCCGCTCACCGCCGCGCGCCTCGCCCACGGCCTCACGCAACAACAGGTCGCTGACCGGTGGAACGAGCTTTGGCCCGAACTCGAGCGGCCGAAGAGTCACAAGCAGGTCAGCTACTGGGAGACGGGTGAGCGGCAACCAAGCAAGGACTCACTCAACAAGCTTGCCCTTCTGTACCGCTGCAGTGCTGGCGTACTGCTCGGTGGGGAGGACTACAGCCACCTCGATCCGGTTTCGCACGACGGGGCGAGCAGCGTGCAACTCCTGTCCGTGTCGCTGGCCGTGGTGCTTCGTGCCGAGCAGGTGCTGCTCGTGTGCCGTCGCGACAACACCGAGGGTGTGTTTTGGGGATGGCCGACCGGAGTGGTCAAGCCTGGCCGCGATCCTGCGCATGTCGCCGTCACCGAGACCCTCGCCGAGGCCGGCGTGCATTGCGCCGTGCGCAGCGCGCTGGGCACCCGCATCCACCCGATGACCGGCGCGTTATGCGCCTACTACCTGTGCGACCACCTTGCCGGTGAGCCGGAGAACCGTGACCAGGTGGAGAACACTGCGGTCACCTGGGCACCCATCGAACGCCTCACCGACTTCATTCCATCCAAGCATGTCTATTCGCCGATCCTCGACGCACTAGTGCAGCGCCGCATAAGTGGGACTGTAAGATCAACGGTGTAACTCCTAAGACGGAAGAGGCACCTGTGACTGCTGTGGCGATGGATGTGTCGGCCGAGCCGAGAGACGGCTTGGATGAGCAGCTGGTACGGCAGCTGGCCGCCCGAGCCCGGGCCGAGG
>JBBPZY010000110.1:0-2194 GCA_038276315.1 Mycobacteriales bacterium | reverse complement strand
GACCCTCGGCCGGCCCGGGATGGTGCGAAGTGTCGCCGAACTGCCTGCCGCGACCCGCCACCTCAGCGCCCTGCTGACCGCCAGAGGACCCGCGCTCACCGCCGGCGAGGCACGGGCCGTCGCCCGGACGATGGCCGCCGGCGCCGACCTGACTGCCCGAACCCTCGAGCGCACCCACTCCCGGCAGCCGGTCGGCTCGGCCGCCGCAGCCCATCTCCACACGGCCGCAGCACACCTGCAGGAGGTCGCCAACGCCAAAGTGGCCAGCCTGCGCCCACCCGCCCCCGCAGTCCTGTTCCTCACCCAGCAGATCAGCCTGCGGCTCACCGCCGCCCGCGACCTCACCGCCCACCCGCCACGCACACCAGGCTCACCCGCCGGCCCGGACCGGATAGCCCCGCCGCTGCTGGCCTGGGCCGGCGAGGCCGCCGCCACCACCGCCAGCCTCGCCGACTGCCTGCAGGCGGCCGCCGACACCGGCCAGCTCCTAGCCCCCCGCCAAGACACCGGCCGCGGCCGCACCCAGCACTACCTGTGGCTACCCACCAGCCGGCACACCGCCGCCCCGGACCCCGTCTTCTCCCACGCACGGGCCGCCGTCGATACCCTGGCCGCAGCCGAGCAGGCAATCGCGACGGCCATCGGCGAACCCACCGCCTCGGACCGCCGCCGAGCCGCCACCCGCAACGCTGTCGCCGCCGCAGGCACCGCGTTCACTGAACTCCGCACCACCCTCTCCGAACGCGCGCCAATTGCGGTACCGCGACTACGTCACCCAGCACTGCCACCCGCCCACCAACCGGGTAGCGGTAAGCGCCGGTAGGCGCTGCCCCGCCCGGATTGGACGAACTGCGCGGCGTACCAGGATCTTGTCCGGTAAAGGTTCCGCTTGTGACGCAGCAACCGGTCACGCGTCCAGCGATCGTTGACCCGCGTCACGCTGTCGTGTGGACTCGGTGCGATTCACAAGCTCGCGGGCCATCGGTGCTGCATCCACGCCGCCCACGACGCGAACTTGGCTGGTGGCGGATCAATCGGCTCAGTGCCGTCCAACTCGCCCGGAGACGGCACGTCGAACGCGCCTGCCCAGGTCACCATTTCCTCGTCGGACATTGGCCAGGTCGAATGAGGTTCCGCGGCGAGGCGAATGTCGTGACGTCGTCGCTGCTCCTTCAGGGTTATCGGGGCGTACCACAATTCGACGGACGCCCCAGCCTGATCGCCGGCGTACCGCAGGGCCGACCGTTCATTGCGGCTCCAGAGTCCGAAATCGAGCGCGACGTTGACGCCAAGACGCAACGTGCGCAGCGCGATCACGACGAGCCGACCTTCGATGACATCGCTCGCCGATGAGGGGTTCTCCGCACCATAGAGCGCCTTCATCCAATCGTCCTTGGTGAGTCGGAGCGCGTCGTGCTCGACCTCGAACCTGCGTGCTGCGGTTGTCTTACCGCATCCCGGCAAGCCAACCGTCAGCAACAGGTTGGGCGTCATGACAGTCGATCATCACACGCCCTCACCAGTTGTTTTAGCCTTGAGAGCACCGATGCGTTGCCGTCTCGATCGGGCTGTGTGGATCACAACCCATCCCTTACCCTGAATCGCTCGAGCTGGGGCAACGGTGAGTAGGAGAGGGCTTGGCGGCGCCGCCTTTCCCGACCCGCTTCTCGTCGTCGTACGCCACCGTCGACTGATTCGGGCACGACTGCGGGCGAGCTGTCCGATTTGAGAGAGTCAGAACCGTGACGAGATCCTTCATTGCTGGGATGGCGCTGTCGCAGCGGTTCTACGCCGAGGTCGTCGAACCGCTGCTGCGTGGCGCGTTGGACGGCGAGCCCTACTCGGCGGCGCTGATCGGATACGGCTCTGAGGTGCAGGGGTTTGACGATTCACGGTCGACCGACCATGCCTGGGGTCCCCGGTTGCGGGTGTTCCTGAACAGCGACGCATTCCGTGATCGGGCTGGCGGCCTCGACGCATTGCTGGACCGCGAACTGCCGGGCGAGTTCTGCCGATACCCCGTGCGGTTCGCCTTCCCGGACGGTACGCCGCCGCGGCACTGGGTTCACATCACGGACCTAACGTCCTACTTCACCACGCAGCTCGGGGTTCCCCCGGCCGAGGACCTGTCGGTGTTGACCTGGTTGACGGTTCCGACGCAGGTGCTGCGTGAGTTAACCGGCGGGCGCGTCTT
>JBBPZY010000109.1:0-8363 GCA_038276315.1 Mycobacteriales bacterium | reverse complement strand
GCTCCAGCAGTGCGTTGGCGGTTTTGCAGACCTCACGTTGCAGGTCGGCGTAGGTGATCGTGCGGGTGTCGCCCGGCTCGCCCTCCCAGTGGAAGGCGACCTGATCACCGTGGCCGTCCTCGACGTGGCGGTCGACGCAGTTGTAGGCGACGTTGAGCTTGCCGCCGACGAACCACTTCGCGAACGGTGCGTTCGACCAGTCGCAGACTTGCTCGAAGTCGGTATCCCAGTGCAGTCGGTGAGCCTGCTGGGCCCAGAATCCGTCCCGGTCAGCGTCTGCTTGGTCGTAGAGCGCCGCGGTGGCGTTCGCCTGCGCGGCGAACTCCTCGCTCGGCGGAAACGCCCGGCTCTCGGTGTGCAGATTGGCGAGTCGCTGGCTCGGGTCACCCATCGTGGAAGGACCTCCTGGTCGCGTTTGTGACGGTGCGCTGATTGACGGTAGTAGCCGCGCGAGCTCCCGGCTACCGCAGTTTCGCAGCTCAGCAGTCCTCGTTGGCCCGGCGCAGGATAGCGGCGAACTCCCGGTCCGGGTCCTTGACCGGGTCATCATGCAAGGCCGTGAGCCGACGATCCGCAGTCGCGAGCTGGGTGAGGGACTGCGCCAGGCGATGCAGAATGCCGGCCTGAGCGGCAAGGACGTCGCGAGGCTACTCGACCTGTCACCGAGCTAGGTGTCCCGGAGCGAAACCTCCAGTCTGTTCCTGGAGAAGCCCGTGGAGATCGCCGCCTACCAGGACATTCTTGCGTCGCTGGCGCAGACCGCGCTGGGTGAGGAACAATCGAGGGAGCTAATTGCCACCCTGGCAACCGAGCTCTACGCGGATCGAGAGGAATATGATGGCCGCGCTTGAGCCGGACCAGCCTCGCTGGCTGACCGAGGCGAGGACGACCCAGCGGGGTATACCGATAAGGTATACTTAACGGTATGCCCACGACGACGATCAAGGTCGATATGTCGACCCGGGATCGGCTGGCCCAGCTCGCGCGGGCACGAGGTACGACGATGAGCGTGTTGCTGGCCGACGTCGCCGAGCGGCTGGAGACCGAGCAGCGCTGGTGCGACATCGAGGCTGCGTACGCTCGGATGCAGCGCGAGGAACCGGACGAGTGGGCCGAGTACCTCGGTGAGCTGGCTGGGTGGGAGGTCGGCTCCGCTGCCAGTGACACCTCGGCCGCCCAGGAGTGGCCGGAGTACAACCGGTGAAGGTCGCGCATGGTCAGATCTGGTCAGTGACGCTGGACCCCATCGTGGCCAACGAGCAGCGCGGCACCCGTCCCTGTGTGGTCGTGTCCATTGACAGGTTCAACGCCCTGCCGATCCGGCAGGCCATCGTGGTCCCGTTGACGACCCGGGAGCGCGGGTTCCCGCACCACGTCGCGATCGCCGACGATGGTGGACTCAACCGGCAGAGCTGGGCCATGTGCGAAGCCGTCCGAGCGGTGTCGCTGGAACGCTTCGGTCGGCTCATCAGCACCGCCAACGGCCTCACGGTCGCCACGATCACCAACCAATTGGCGCTCTGGCTCGGCCATCCCGCCTGAGACCAGCACCCGGTCGCGCCCGCCACCGCGTGGTGGACCGGGCTGATGCGAAGGCGGTGGCGGGTCCAGGCCGCGAGAAAAGCACTGATCCTCGCACCTTCACATTCTGCCGCTCAGGCTGTTGCTGGAGAATGCAGTCCGACCGGCTGGCAGATCCTGACAAAGGACGATGTAACCACTGGTCTTGGCCCTTCACTCAGGCAACGAACGCTGTTCTGGCGCGGCCGGTGTTGACGTGGGCAACGTCGTCATCACCGTCGATGCACTCCACACCCAGCGCGGACACGCCGAGTACCTGCACTCGATCGGCGCCGAGTTCGTGCTCACCGCCAAGCACAACCAGCCCCGCCTCTTCGCCGCCCTCAACGCACTGCCCTGGGCGCAGGCTTGAGAATGGAACGAAACGTCGGACAATTGAAGAGCAACTTGAGCGCATGATTACTGGACTCGCGGCCGTCGAGGCGCCTAAAGTCGAGCCCGCGTTGACCCAGCTTGGGCTGCTGCTCGGTGCGGACGCGAGCAAACCGCCGGGGGACGCTCGATGTGACTCCGCGTGGTGTTGGGACAAGCGGATCTGGCTAACCATCGAAGCCAAAACCGAGCACGGCGCCAACGGCGAGATTCAGGTGAAGGACGTCCGGCAGGCCGGCTCACAGCTGCGGAGCCTGGAGGCTGACCGTGGTGTCGACGCGCCCGAGGCGAGCGCTTCGATCATGGTCTCGCCAAGGACCAAGATGTCACCAGACGCTTCGGCAGCCGCAGAGAGCCACGTCCATCTCGTCCATCCCGACGCTGTGCGCGATCTCGCTGCCGACGCCGAATCGGCGTGGAACGAGCTGCTCACGCGCATGCCAGGCCACTCAGGCCCAGAGTTGCAGACGCTTATCCGACGAACCTTCTCCGAATACCGCGTGCTGCCCACACAGGCCCGCGAGCGTCTCACGGTGTTCCCAGTGCGGGAGTAGTTCAGCCTTGGTCGGCGATCAGTCGAACGGCTGCTTGAACCGCCGCGAACGGTGATGACAACGGTTGGAGCTGCGCGCGGGCCGCCGCTGGCCGACGTCCGCGACCTGCCCTTCGCCCGCCCCGCCGACGTGCTGACCGAGCAGCGAGCGGCGGCCGTCGATGAGCGGTGGCGGCTGGCCCTGCACCTCGGGCGGACCATCGTGCTCGACGGATTCGAACCGAATCGCGGTGACGGCACCCGTCCAAACCGCCTCGTAGTCCGATGGCAGGACTGCCGGTTAGATAGCGTTGTCCCATAATAGGAGACGATATGTTCATTATGCGAGATCTTGTTTAGTCTAACAACCATGGCTACTCACCGCCCGCGCGAGTGGGATGCCACGACCTACGACTCCTTGCCTCTGCCGCACCAACGGTGGGGTCGTGGGGTACTGGCCTCGCTGCCCTTGCGAGGCGACGAGCGGGTGCTTGACGTTGGTGCCGGCACCGGTCGGGACACCTCGGCGCTGCTCGAACGGCTACCCCGCGGCCACGTCGTCGCGGTGGACGGCTCGACGGCCATGCTCGCCCAGCTTCGCAACCGCCTCGCCGGCGTCGGACCCGATCGGCTGACGACCCTGCAGGCCGACCTCACCGCCCCGCTCAGGCTCGCGCAACCGGTCGATGCGGTTCTCGGTCGCGACCCTGCATTGGATTCCCGACCACGGATCGCTCTTCCAGTCACTGGCCGGGGTGCTTCGGCCCGGTGGCCTGCTTCGGGCCGAGTGGGGCGGTGCCGGCAACGTCGCCAATGTCGAGGCCGTGCTGGTAGACCTCGGACTACCGCGAATCGGTGAGGCATGCAATTTCGCCACCGCGGACCAGACGGCCGAGCGGCTGGCGGCGGCCGGTTTCACCGATATCGACGTGGTCTGCGTGCCTGATCCCGCTCGGATGGAGTCCGCCCCGCAGTTCGAGGCGTTCCTGACCAGCGTTGTTCTCAGTGCCGTCCTAGCCACCATTGCGGCCGACCAGCGCCCGCAGGCGGTCCGGGACGTGGCTGTCCGGCTGCCCGAGCCGCGGGTGGATTTCATGCGCCTCCAGGCATCCGCGCGTCGCGCTGCCTGAGAGCACGCCGTGTTGCTCGTGCCCTACGTAATCGCCGCTGCTCAAGATCGCGATATGTGTGCCGTGCGCGACATGACGTGTCGTCTACGGCACACAAACCGCGATCAGTCCCCGTAGCGTTGTCGTCAATGACGACTGCGCCTGCGGACCCGCTGGCTCCGCTGATGGATCTTCCCGGAGTTCGGGACGCCGTCACCCGCGCCCGCGACGCGGTGACCGCTGCGCACCGGCACCCGGCCAACCGGCGTGGCTGGCCGGCCACCGCAGCCGAGGCGTCGGTGCGGGCGGCCCGGGCTTCGGCCGCGCTGGACGGCGGCAGTCCCGCGTTGCCCGGCGACGGGTCCGTGCGCGACCCGGTGTTGGCCGGGTCGTTGCGGGTGGCGGGGGCACTGGGTGGTCTGCTCGGTACCTGGCGACGGGCTCCGCTACAGGCCCTGGCCCGGTTACACGTGCTCGCCGCGGCGGATCTGCTGCCCGGTCCGCAACTGGGCCGGCCGGACTCATCACGCGACATCACAGCTCGGCTCGAGGGGTTGGCGAGTCTGGTCACCGGGGGCAGCCAGGTTGCGGCACCGGTGCTGGTCGCGGTGGTGCACGGCGAGCTGCGCGCGCTGGCGCCCTTCGCGCGGAGCAACGGTGTGGTCGCCAGGGCTGCGGCCCGCCTCACCCTGGTGTCCAGCGGTCTGGATCCCAAGGGTCTGATCGTGCCGGAGGTGGCCCACCTGCGCCGTGAGGGGCAGTACCGGACCGCAGCGGCTGACTTCGCCAGCGGTGATGCGCTCGCGGTTGGCCGGTGGATCGTGCACTGCTGCACCGCGCTCGCCGCCGGGTCGCGGGAGGCGGTCTCGATCGCTGAGGCGGTCACTGCGAGTAGCGGTTAGCCTCTAGCTCGACCGAAAGCAGCTACACCGACGGCGCGACCCCTGGGCCGTCGCTGTGAGCTCAGATATGACGACGGCGGCGCTACTGGGAGCCCATTACAAGCGTCCAGTCGCGCCGCCGTCCGCACGGACTGCCGGGGTACCAAGCGTGCAACTCGTGTCGTACCCTGCGGTGTCTCGGCGCCCGTATCCCCAGAGGACACGGCACGCAGACCCTTGACGACAAGCCTCCCGCGGCGTGCTGCGCGTGGGGTGCCCGACGCCCGTGCACGGAGCTCTGAACGGGGTGGACGGTACTTCTCTGCCGCACCGCCCCTGGCCTTCCAGATGTCCGTGCAGTCATGTCTACTCCGTGACCGGGGGCACAGCAAGAGGCCCGATCAGGCACTGCACTTGGACTACTCTCCGCGATATTTGCTGGCAGAACCACTCGTTCGAGCTAAGCGAGACCCGTTGAGCCTATTCGGCTCAACGCTGCCGTCGCCGCAATCCGTACCATGCGACGCCGGCAGCGGCCGCCGCCCCCAATCCGACAGCTGCGGCGATCTGCGCACCGGAGGGCGCCGGAATCCGGGTCCGTAGCGAGACCGGGTTGGAGAATGTGAGCACCGGCCAGCCCCGAGCAACGGCCTCGCGGCGTAGCGCCCGGTCCGGGTTCACCGCCGTCGGGTGGCCGACCGCCTCCAGCAGTGGCAGATCCGTGATCGAGTCGGAGTAGGCGTGACAGTGTTGCATGTCGTAACCCTGCTCCTCGGCCAGCCGTCGGGCGGCCAGTGCCTTGTTCTCTCCCGCGCAGTAGAACTCCACGTCGCCGGTGTACCGACCATCGTGGGTCCCCATCCGGGTGGCCACGGTGTGCGTCGCGCCGATCATCTTGGCGATCGGCGCCACCACCTCCACCCCGGAGGCCGATACCACGATGATGTCCTCGCCGCGCTGGTGGTGTGCGGCGATCAGCTCGGTCGCCTCGGCGTAGACCAGCGGATCCACGATGTCGTGCAGGGTTTCCTCGACGATCGCCGTCACTTGGGCGATGTCCCAGCCGGTGCACTGCGCGGTGATATGCGCGCGCATCCGTTCCATCTGCTCGGTGTCGGCCCCCGCCAGCAAATACATGAACTGGGCGTAAGTGCTCTTGAGCACCGCGCGCCGGTTGATCAAACCTTCCTGGAAGAACGCTCGGGAGAACACAAACGCGCTGGACTTCGCGATGATGGTCTTGTCCAGGTCGAAGAATGCCGCGATGCCCGAGGCGCCCGGGCTGGAAGAGCTCACAGTTGACCAGCATATGAGGCCACGTCTGCGCGCTATCCACAGTGCTCCTGTTATCCACATGTCGATCATGGACTGCTGGCCTGGGCAGCCCGGCGCAATGACAGTGGCACCGGACGCCCCCGCAACCGCGGGGCCGGTGACTCTGGGGGCAACAGTGCAGACAAGCGGTGGACGCGCGGCTGGCCGGCAGCCGATGGTGATCATGACGCCGGGTGGGCTGGCCGACGAGGTCACCCGACTTGCGGCGGCGGCGGGGTGTGATCCGCAGCGGGTCACCGACCTCGCGATGGCCCGCGAACAGTGGAACTGCGCCGCGCTGATCCTGTTGGACGTCGACGCAGCACGGGCTAGCGCCGGCGCTGGCCTACCCCGCAGAGACGGCGTGGTGATCGTCTCGGCTGACGGTGACCCGGAAGTGTGGCGGTCCGCGGTCGCGGTCGGTGCGCAGCACGTGGCTGTGTTGCCGGACGCGGAAGCATGGCTGGTGGGCACCTTGGCCGATGCGGTGGAGTCGCCGGCCGATCCGGGACGGGTACTGGCGGTGCTCGGCGGCCGCGGCGGCGCCGGGGCGTCGGTATTCGCGACCGCGGTCGCGGTGGCCGTCGCGCAAGCGCAACGCCACGCCATGCTGGTCGACTGCGATGCCCTGGGCGGCGGTCTGGATCTCGCCCTGGGCGCCGAGAAGCTAGACGGATTGCGGTGGTCTGGGCTCGCGTTGGGGAGTGGCCGAGTGCCGGCCGCGGCGCTGCACACTGCCCTGCCCACGCCCCACGTGGGTGGTGGGGGTGGGCTGACGGTTTTGTCATACGGCAGGCCGGATTACGGCCGGTCGGAATACGGCAGGTCGGACTGCGATGGGGACGGTGCAGCACCCGACGGCGTCGCGGTGCGCACGGTGTGCGGTGCCGGACGACGCGCCGGCGAGACAGTGGTCTGCGATGTGCCCAGGTATCCCTGCGAGCCGGGTACTGCTGCACTGGAGTCGGCGGATCTGGCGGTGCTGGTTGTGCCGGCAGAGGTCCGGGCCTGTGCTGCCGCCGCGGCGGTGGCTGCCCGCGTGCGGCGCTACGGGGTTTCGTTGCAGTTGGTGGTACGAGGACCGGCACCGGGCGGGATCACTCCCACTGACATCAGCCGGACCCTGGGCCTTCCCCTGCTCGCAGTCATGCGCCCGCAGCCCGGCTTGGCCGGCGCGCTGGACCGCGGTGCGATGCCGGGCCGGTCCCGTGGACCGCTGGCCACCGCCGCCCGTCGGGTGCTGGCGCTACTCGACGGTTCCAACCGGTCTCAGGGTGCGGCAGCGTGACCCCGTCAGGGCGCCGAGCCGCAGTCCCGGCGCTTTCCGGGCAGTTGGTGGACCGGGTCCGCAACCGGTTGGCTGCCGGTGGCGTGGCGCTCTCTCCGGGCGCGGTGGCTGCCGCGGTGCGGGCCGAGTCCGATGGTGTGCTGGCCGACCTGCAGGTGCTCTCGGCGCTGCGCGAGCTGCAGCAGGAACTCATCGGGGCCGGCCCACTAGAACCGCTGCTGGCTGATCCGGAGACCACTGACGTGCTGGTTAGCGAACCTGATCAGGTGTGGGTCGAGCAGGCCGGCGAGTTGCGTCGCACTGCGGTGCGGTTCGCCGACGCCGACGCGGTGCGCAGGTTGGCGCAGCGGCTGGCGTTGGCCGCCGGGCGACGCCTTGACGACGCGTCGCCCTACGTCGATGCGCCGCTGCCCGGCGGCGTCCGGCTGCACGCCGTGCTACCGCCGATCGCCGGCGGCTGCACCTGCATCTCACTGCGCGTGCTCCGGCCCACCACCCATGGCCTCGGCGCGCTAGAGGCGGTCGGCAGCGTGTCGCCCGAGGCCTGCGAGCTGTTGCGGGCCATCGTCGCCGCGCGGCTGGCCTTCCTCGTCGTCGGTGGCACCGGTAGTGGAAAGACGACCCTTCGCTTAAGACACACCTATCGAGTGATCCGCCTCCATACGGGCTAAGCCTGCGGCGAAGTCGTTGGTCGGTCCGTTCGAGGCTGGCGAGCGAGGCACGCCTTCGTGGATCACCCCGGCAGCGCGGTCGATCCGTCCATCACAACGTTCCACTTCGCGGCCTTTCCTCGTTCTCATGCCCGGCCGCTTCGCCGAGGCGTGTCTGGCGAGCGTCACTGACCCAGCGTTATGCGCTCTGCCCCTCATCGGTGCCATCGACCAGGTCTGCGACAGCACCGACGTGCTGGAAAACCCGCGGAGGTACCGCCGTCTCGTCGGCCTCTACGAGAACGGGACGAGCTAGACCGTCCCAGTGCCGGGACCGGTTTCGGTGATCCCACAAGGCGGTTCCCTGGACAGGGGAACCTCCTAGCGGTCATGCGACGCGAGGGGCAGGGTGAGCAAGTGGTGCTTTCTCCTAGCGAACGGATCGAGCTTGCCGGGCTCACCCTGCAACGGGAGACGGTGGCGGATGCGGAGCGAGTGGCAAGGGCGGTGGCTGAGAACCTAAGTGGTTGGCTCCGGAAGTCCGTCGGGGGTTGACACGACGTCTGGGCATGTGCGCCGGTTGGTTCAGTGGCCGGAGCGTGTCAGGTATAGATCGCAGGCGCAGTCGAGTGCGTC
>JBBPZY010000108.1:0-8678 GCA_038276315.1 Mycobacteriales bacterium | reverse complement strand
CGGCGGACAGGCTTCTGATCAGGCCAACCTGGTGGGGCCAGACCGGTGCCGGCAACCACAACGGACAAGTCAAGGCCAAGGCACGCCAAGGCGGCCAGATCCCAATACGGGTCACGCCGGGTTGCCGACCCCGAGCCTGGAGCACTCCCACCCAGGAGCACCGCAACGACACTCACAGATCTTCCGGTGTCCGGGCCGGAGGAGATGTCGCGCGACGAGCTGATCGTCGTTGTGCACCGTCAGGCCGGGCAGATCACCGTGCAGGACCAGCAGATCACTGCGCAGGCCGGGCAGCTCGCGGAGCTGATGGAGGCCAACGAGGCGTTGGCCGCGAAGCTGGCCCGCCTGGAGCATCTGTTCTCGCGCAATTCGGGGAACTCCTCGAGTCCACCGTCGAAAGATGATGATCCGGGCCGGACCCCGCCACCGGACAAGCGCCGCGGTGGCGGCGCGAAGCGGTCCAAGGGCAAGCAGCCCGGGGCGCCGGGATCGCACCTGGCCTGGACCGACACTCCTGATGATCTTCAGGATCGGTTCCCGCGGGGCAGCTGTGGATGCGGCGAGGACCTGGCCGGCGCGCGGGATCTGGGAGTGGTCGACCGCTACCAGCAACATGAGATCCCGCAGGTCAGTGTGCAGGTCATCCAGTACGACCAGCACGAGGTGGTGTGCGGCTGCGGTGCGACCCACCGCGTCTCGGCCCGACGGGGCCCGGCCCGGGCAGGTCGGGTACGGCCCGAACCTGGCCGCGTTCGCCGTCTATCTGATGGTCGTGCACTTCCTGCCCGCCCACCGGGTGGTCGCGCTGCTGGAGTCGTTGACCGGCGCGGCCCCCTCGGTGGGGTTCGTCCACGGCATGCTCGCCCGCACCGCCGGACTGCTCGACGAGGTGCACGACCGGTGTCGGCGTTCAAGTAATTCCCTGGTTGAGGGTGCTGGCGTTCACGTAATTCCCTACCGGTCGTTCACGTAATTCCCTGCTCGCGGGGCTGCGTGTCGTGGCCGGTGGGCTCGCTGTCCACAGATAGGTACCTGCTCGTCGGAGTCGTCGATGACGAGAGCAGGGCGGATGGCGAGGAGAACGTTCCAGATGATCGATGTGGTGGAGATCTTGCAGCACTGGCATGCGGGCCGGCCGAAGCTGGTGCTCTCGGCCAGTCTGGGAGTCGATCCAAAGACGGTGCGTAAGTATGTGGCGCCGGCCGAGGCCGAGGGCATCGTGCCGGGTGACGGGCTGGTGCTGGACCGGGCCGGGTGGGCGGCGCGGGTCGCGGTGTGGTTCCCGGAGTTGACCGACGCGCGGGCCCGGTCGGCGACGTGGCCGGTGTTGGAGGCCCGCCGGGAGCTGATCGAGTCGATGCTTGCGACGAACACTGTCGCCACGGTGCATCAGCGTTTACGCGACGAGCACGACGTGCGGGTGTCGGTGACGAGCCTGCGCCGGTATGTGTGGCAGACGTTGCCGGATCGCCGCGGTGGTGCGCAGCCGACGGTGCTGCGCCCGGACGTGCCGGCCGGGTTGGAAGCGCAGATCGACTACGGCTATCTGGGTCGCTGGCTGGACCCGCTGGCCGGGCGGATCAGGCGGGTGTGGGCGTTTGTGGTGGTGTTGGCGTGCTCGCGGCACATGTTCGTGCGCCCGGTGCTGAGCATGGACTCCAGCGCGTGGGTGGCCGCGCATGTGGCCGCGTGGGAGTTCTTCGGTGGGGTCCCGGCCCGGCTGGTGATCGACAACCTGAAGACCGGGGTGATCAAGGCGGATCTGTATGACCCGAAACTCAACCGCGCCTTCGCCGAGATGGCCGCGCATTACGGCTGCCTGATCGACCCGGCCCGGGCTGCGAAACCGAAAGACAAACCGCGGGTCGAGAGAATGATGCCGTATGTCCGCGATTCCTACTGGCGGGGACGCACGTTCGGCAGCGTCGCCGACATGCAGGTCCGCGCGGTCGACTGGGCGTTGGGGATCGCCGGGACCCGGGCGCATCGCAGCCTCGACGGTGGGGCGCCGCTGACGCTGTTCCGGGCGGTCGAAGCGCCCGCGTTGCTGGGATTGCCGGGCGAGCCCTTCGAGCTGGCTCGGTGGCTGTCCCCGCGGGTCGCCCCGGACTGTCACCTATTAACTGAACTATCTCCGTTGTTCGTGCAGTTCAGTGACCCTTTGCCGGCTCTGTCGTTGATGCGGTCGTGGATGAGTCCTCGGCGGATCTGGCCGTCCTGGTCGTGCCTCAAATCGGTCGTCTGGTCGCCACAGGCCGGAGGTCCGATCCCTACCGGCTCCTTGATCCGGACGGGAATGCAGTCGATGGGGTCGGTTCTTACCTGCGGGATCTGTTGGCGGCAGGCCGCTCGGACGCCACGGCCCGTTCCTACGGGCTTGATCTGTTGCGCTGGTTTCGGTTCCTGTGGACCGTCGGGGTTGGCTGGGATCAGGCGACCCGCGTTGAGGCCCGCGACTTCTGCCGTTGGATGCAGGTGGCGGGCAAGCCGGAACGCCCGCACTGGCGCCATGAAGGGAAGACCACGACTGGCGGGCGGGCCGTTCATGGAGAACGGCCGTACGCGGCGACAGTGCGCGCGCACAGCGAGACGGTGCTGCGCAATTTCTACGACTTCCACCGCGACCTGGGCAGCGGGCCGATCCTGAACCCTTTCCCGCTGGACCGCAGTCGTCGGAGTCGCCGCGCGCACGCCCATCACAACCCGATGGAGCAAACCCGCAACGAGCGAACCGGTCTCTACCGACCCACACTGCCCACCCGGGTGCCGCGTAGCGTCCCGGATACGCAGTTCAACGAGATCTTCGCGCGGTTGCCCTCGCATCGCGACCGGGCGCTGGTCGCCTTTTACGTTTCCACTGGCGCCCGGTCGAGCGAGCTGCTCTCTGTCACCCAGGGCGGCGTCGATCCTGGCCGCCAGCTGATCACGGTGGTCCGCAAGGGCAGTGGCGAGCTCCAGGAACTGCCCGCCTCGACCGACGCGTTCGTCTGGCTGCGGCTCTACCAGGCAGAGATGCACGACAAGATCCCGCGCGGGCGGCGCCAACCGCTGTGGTGGACGCTCCGAGCCCCTGTCCGGCCGCTGACCTACCATGCGGTCCACCGGATGTTCGAGCGGGTCACCGAGCGGGCCGGCGCCTCGGCGACGCTGCACTCGCTGCGCCACACCGCCGCCTACCGGATGGCGCACGACCCCAATCTGCCCCTGACCGATGTCCAGTTCGTCCTCGGTCACGTCTTGTTGACCACCACCCAGATCTACCTCACGCCCCGCAAGGAAGAGGTGATCCGGCGGATACTGGCCCACCACGCCGAGCAGAACCGACAGGCCGCCGCCCGCTCCGCACCCGTGCCGGCCCCCGGTTACCGGCGCGAGACGCTGGATGTGCTGTTCGGGAACAACGCCCAGTGAGCGGCGTGTTCGCCAGCGAGCAGGCCCTCGCGGAACCAGCCATACCCGTCGATGGCGAGACTGTGGTGTCATCGACCGCGGCGCGGCAGACGTCGTTGACGCGGTTTCCCGCTCGTCCGGTCGCCACGCGCTGGCCGGCGACCGAACAAGACCGGTCTCAGGTGATGGACTTGGTGGGCTCCGGGTCGGTCGCCCTGCTCGAGTCGCGGATCCGCAATGCCCGTCACCGTGGGCTTCCCCTGCTGCTGGACTGGCTGCAGGAGCACCCGGGTCAGACCTGGCAGGACCGTTGGCTGGCCAGCGGCGTCGACGGGGCAGGCGATCAGTGGGCGGGGGGACCAAGGCGATGGCTGGAACGCGATGGCCGGTTCTCCGCAGATCGGCTGGCGTTGATGACCAGCTCGGTGATGGTGCTGGTCGGTGCCGACGTCGTGCGGCCCTCTCTGACTTGGCTGCTCACCGGCGGGAAGAAGCGAAAACTCGCCCGGAACATGATCAGGTCCCGCGATCCAGAGGGCTTCGAGAAGCTCCACCTACTCTGTGAGCACGAACCGGCAATCACACCACTGGCGCAACGGCACATCCTCTTCCGCACCGCAGTGATCATTGCCGCGAAAGGTGGCGTGCTCGCTGAGATCACCGCTGGTGATGTTCTGGAAGTCCTGGCCACTGAGTCCGCTCTGCGAGGAACCGCCCGTTCAGGCTCGGCGACGTTTCGGATGCTGCGGGAGATGGGCGTCCTCGGAACGGGCGTGCCCACCTTGCGAGAGATCCACAGCAACGGGCAGCGCACGGTCGAGGAACTCATCGACCGCTACCCGATCACCTGCCGCCCCGTGCGGGATCTGCTCGTGGACTATCTGCGCGAACGACAGCCCACGATCGACTACACAACCCTGCGTGAGCAGACCTACGTGCTGGGTCGATGCTTCTGGCTCGATCTGGAACGACATCACCCTGGCATCGACTCCCTACGCCTGTCCCGCGAGGACGCCAACGCCTGGAAACAGCGGCTGCGGACCAGAAACAAGACCACTACCACCCCAACCGGGGAGAAGATCGAAGTTACCGTCGAGCGACTCAGCTATCTCGATACGCTGGCCAGCGTCCGCGCCTTCTACCTCGATCTTTCCGAATGGGCACTCGAGGACCCCAGCCGATGGGCGCACTGGGTTGCTCCATGCCCGATCAGCCAACAGGAACTGACCCGGCGCAAGGCTGTGCGCCGTCGCAAAGCGCGCATGGATGCCCGCACCCGTGACCGGCTACCCGTTCTCCCGGTCCTGGTCCAAGCCACGGATCGGTGGCGCAAGGATGCCCAGGCCTTGCTGGATGCCGCCCGCCGTACCTCGCCTGGGCAACAGTTCAGCGCCGCCGGACAGACCTGGATCAGAACAACGCGACCTCACGCGATCCCGGACAACATGTGGGCGCGCGAGCCCGGCACCGACAGGAAGCGGCTGCTCAACAAGGACGAGGACCACGCCTTCTGGGCATGGGCGATCATCGAGGTCCTTCGACTGACTGGCGTCCGAGCCGAAGAACTACTCGAACTCAGCCATCACAGCCTGGTGCAGTACCGGCTGCCGACTACCGGGGAACTGGTGCCGCTGCTGCAGATCACCCCGTCCAAGACCGACACCGAACGCCTCCTGGTCGTCAGCCCCGAACTCGCCGAGGTGCTGAGCACCATCATCCGCCGCGTCCGCGACCCAAACGGAGCCATCCCGCTGGTCCGTGCCCGCGACAGCCACGAGCACGTCTGGCTCCCGCCCGCCCCGTTGCTCTTCCAGCGTCGGCTCGGCGCGGAAAACCACGCGATCAGCGTCGGTCTGGTCGCTTCCCTGCTCGACGAAGCACTGGCCCGAACCGAACTGATCGACCAGACCGACGGCACACCGCTGCGCTACACCCCTCACGACTTCCGGAGAATCTTCATCACAGACGCCGTCCTCAATGGACTGCCACCACACATCGCCCAGATCATCGCCGGCCACCAGGACATCACCGTCACCATGGGATACAAGGCCGTTTACCCCGACGAGGCCATCCGAGCCCACCTGGCCTTCCTCGCCCGCCGTCGAGCGTTGCGGCCCAGCGAGGAATACCGCGTCCCCACCGACGAGGAATGGCAGGAGCTCCTCGGTCACTTCGAACGCCGGAAGGTGGCCACCGGAACGTGCGGACGAGCGTTCGGAACTCCCTGCATCCATGAGCACTCTTGCCTGCGATGCGCGATGCTCTGGCCCGACCCCGCCCAACGCGACCGGCTGGTCGAGATCCGCGACAACCTGATCGCGCGCATTGCTGAAGCAAAGCGCGAAGGCTGGCTCGGGGAGGTCGAAGGCCTCCAGATCAGCCTCGCCGGCGCCGAGGACAAACTCGCCCAAGTCGACCAGCGCAGCAACATCCAGTCCGTCGACCTCGGCATCCCCGAACCGATCCCGGCGGCCAGGTAACGAAACCAGAGCCCCCCAGGCGCGGTGATCAAGTTCAGAGAACACGTGAGCATCGACCGGGTGCTGTATTCGGTGCCGTGGGCGCACATCGGCAAACACGTCGACGCCCGCGTCAGCGACCGGCTCGCCCGAGATCTTCGCCGCTGGTGAGCTGATCAAGACCTGGCCGCGGGCACAACGGGGCCGGTGCACTGATGACGCGGACTACCCACCGCGGAAGATCGCGTTCTTCATGCGCACCCCGGTCTGGTATCGCACCCGAGCCGAGGCAGCCGGTGAGCACGTCAGCGAACTGGTCGCCGGGCTGCTTGCTAGCGGGGCGTTGCATCACCTGCGTGCCGCCCAAGGCATCCTGGGCCTGGTCGATCGCTACGGTGCCGACCGGCTCGACGTGGCGTGCGCCCGGGCGCTGGAAGTGGGCGACCCGACCTACCGAACCGTCAAAGGAATCCTCGCCGTCGGTGCCGACACCGCACCCGCCGCCGCAACCGGCGGCGGGTCGGCATCGATGGTGACGCCGGCGCATCTGCACGGCCCCGGCCAGTTGCTCGCCCATCTCGACAGCGCAAAGCCCGAGTCACCGGCGGTGGGAGCGTGAGCCGCGAACCGCAACTCGAGGCGCTGCTGCGCACGTTGAAGCTGCCCGCGATGGCCGACATGCTCCCCGACCGGCTCGCCCAAGCCCGCACCGGCAAGCTCGGGCACGCCGAACTGCTCGCCCTGCTCTGCGGCGACGAGATCGCCCGCCGCGACACCGCCGGACTCACCCGACGGCTGGTCGCCGCCCGGTTCGAAACCACCGCAGCGATCGAGGACTTCGACTTCGGCTACAACCCAGAGATCCCCGCCGGGGTGATCCGCGACCTGGCCAGCCTGCGGTTCCTCGACCAGAGCGAGTCGGTGATCCTGCACGGCCCGGTCGGGGTCGGCAAGACCATGCTCGCCCAAGCGCTGGGCCAGCTGGCCTGCCGCCGCGGGCACACCGCGGCGTTCACCAAAACCAGCCGGCTCCTGGCCGACCTGGCCGGCGGCCACGCCGACCACAGTTGGGCCAACCGGCTGCGCCGCTGGGCCCGCCCCACGGTGCTGATCTGCGACGACTTCGCCATCCGGGAACTGTCCATGGCCCAAGCCGACGACCTCTACGAACTGATCACCGAACGCACCGGACGGTCGATGATTCTCACCTCCAACCGCGCCCCGGCCGACTGGTATCCGCTGTTCCCCAACCCCGTCGTCGCCGAGTCCATCCTGGACAGGATCGTCAACACCGCACATCACGTGCCCCTGCCCGGCAGGTCCTACCGGCCCCGCCAACGTCCCGGCAGCATCGAGCCGGCTTCAGCCTCTGCGACCCCCGCCCCGAGCCGGTCATGACCGCGCCCGACAACATTGCGTCACGACACGAAAACCCCTGCGCCCGACCCGGTTGCATCAACCAGTACCCCGCAACCCCCGCGGCCGGCCCCGGCTCTACTGCACCCCCGCCTGCCGCACCGCCGCGCACCGTCACACCAACTCCGAAACCCGACAACCCCTGCACGTCGAAGTCGATCACGGCTCGACCAGCAGCCGCGGCCGACCCGCCGGACATGTCTGGCTCGTCCGGCTACACCGCGGAACACGCCAAGTCACCATCGCCGTCGGTCTCGGACGGCCCTCCGCCGAACACCTCGCACGCCAAATCCGCGAGCTAATCAACCCACCGCCACTGGCCACAACACCCCAAACCAGGTAGAACAACAACCGCGAGCCACCAGGGAAATACGTGAACGACCAGGTAGGGAATTACCTGAACGTCGACACCCGGATCCGAACCCTGATCACCCTGGCGTATGCGGTGTGCTGCGACGAGACCCCGCTGCGGGTCGGCCCGCGCACCCCGAAGCCGGGGAAGAAGAAAGCCGAGCGGTACCTGCTGGTGTTCTGCACCCAGGCCTACACCCACTACCTGCTCGGGGATCGGTCGCTAGCGACGTTCAAGGCTTCGGTGCTCACCGATCTGGGCGCCCGAGCTGACGGGTCGGCGGTGATCGTGCACGACCGCTACCAGAACTACGACAACCCCCAACTCGGCACCCTGCTCCACCAGCTGTGCACCCAGCACCTACTCCGTGATCTCGACGACGCCGCGCAGGTCTACCCCGACGCGGTGTGGCCGACCCAGATCGCCGACGCGCTACGCGGGCTGATCCACCACGCCAACCTCGCCCGCGACCAAGGACTCGACGCGATCGCCCCCGACATCAAGGCGGCGCTGCTCGACCGGTTCCGTCACGGGGTGCTCGTCGGGCTGTCCGACACCCTTCACCGCGGCACCCGCCCCGGGGAGAACAAGGCCCGATGCGTGCTGGAAGTCCTGCGCGACCGCCCCATCGACGTGCTGCGTTTCGCCCACGACCTCCAAGTGCCACCCACCTCCAACCGGGCCGAACGTGATCTGCGGCCCAGCAAATGCCAACAGAACACCTCCGGGCGCCTGACCAGCGAAGAACGCACCCAGGACCGCTACACCATCCGCGGTTACGTCTCCACCGCGATCAAACACGGCCGCGGCGCGCTCACCGTGCTACGCGACGCGATCACCGGCCGACCCTGGATGCCCGCACTACCCGCACCCACCTAAGCCCACGCACCGACCAACCGCGCCCCACCGGAGGCCACAGCGGGTCTGTCAAGCTAACGGTGTAACTGGATCTTGTTGGGGTTAGTTCCGTCCGGCGGACAGGCGTCCGTCGAAGGTGATCTCGAAGGCGTTGAGCGCGGCTTTCCATCGGTTGGACCAGCGTTGCTGTCCCTTGCCGGTGG
>JBBPZY010000107.1:0-5266 GCA_038276315.1 Mycobacteriales bacterium | reverse complement strand
TGGGCGGCGATCCCCCTGGCGATGATGTGGCGATACTGGCGCTGCGCCGCCAGGACAGCGGTGAGATCGGTCCGTTAGACCTCGTCGTGCCAGCGCTGCCATGGTCGCTGAGAGACATCCGCTTCGCGGTCCGCCGCTGGCTGTCGGCGGTCGGTGCCGCCCCGCGTACGGTCGCTGACCTGCTCGTCGCCGTCGGGGAAGCATCCACCAATGCCGTAGAGCACGCCTATGGACCCGGTGGCGGCACCGTAACTGTGCACCTGGAACTCCAGATGCCCGACGTGCTCGCCACCGTGCGCGATACGGGCCGGTGGCGCCCACCCCGCGGCGAGAACCGAGGACGCGGGACGATGTTCATGCGGAACTGTAGCGGCGATCTGCGGATCGATCACGGCCCCACCGGAACCAACGTGGTCATCCGTCGTCGCCTGGGGGAGGAGGCATCTCGATGACCGACGCGAGGGTTGAAGTTAGCGCTGAGGATGGGTCGATGCGCATCACTCTTGGCGGCGAGATCGATCTAGCAAACGCCGCTGCCGTCGAGGACGAGATCCGGGAGGCGGTGTCTAATCAGCCAGCTATGGTGGCGGTCGACCTGACCGATCTCACTTACCTGGACAGCGCCGGAGTAAGGATCCTGTTCACCCTCGCATCTCGGCTACAGGCGCTGCGGATCGTGCTGGAGCTCATCGTGCCGCTCGGCTCGTCCACCCGCCGGCTCATCGAGCTATCGGGGTTCGAGTCGCTCGCTGCACTCAAACCAGCAAGGCCCTGACCGATCTTCGCCGTGGCGTTCGTGCCGCGATGCGCAAGCGGCCGCTGTCGTTCCCGCCTGCGCCGACCGGAGGTCGGGTCGCGCTGAGGAGGGGGATGATGGGACCGGTACCGGGCTGCCAGCCCGCAGGTGATAAGTATCTACGGCGTGCATGTATGCGACCCGGCAAGGAGATAGCCACATGCTTGTAGACGATGCCCGGAAGATCGCCACCGCGATCGAGGAACGCCTTAATGCCAGCGCCTGCCAGGGAGTCAAGGCCACGGTCAAATCCGACCAGATGAGCCCGAAGACGGTTCCTACCGGTGCCGGGCGTCCAACCTTCATCAACTACTACATCCAGATCGGTGACGACACTCGGATGGCTACCCTCACCTTGGGTCAAGCAGACGGGTTGCTCGATGATGTCGAGCCGGATTGGGGCCCGGATCGGCTCTTCGAAGCGATCCGCGCGATGAATGTGCCCGTTGAGAAGACTAGCTGAGGACGGCATCGCGGACGGGGTTGTCTGGTATGACCCGCCCGACGGTTACCCCCATTGCCTGGACGACTCCGCGCTGGGCCAGACCGCGCCGCTTGCGACACAGAGACCCAAGTTCTCTTGCATCGTGCTCATCTTGCAGGTGCGCAGATGGTCAGGCAGTCACAGATTGCCTATGGTTTGCTGGGGCAGTACACCTGCTCGGCCGCTGCGACGATCGCTTGCGCTTGCGCCAACCGGACGGTGAAGGGTTGCCGAACGACGGTCCCGTCGTTTTCCACGTACCGAAGGTTCTGGACGGTGAAGTAGGCCACAACCTGCTTCTTCTCACCGGGCAGCGGGTTGGTTGTCTTGCTGAGCCTGTCGCAGGCATCTTTCGCGGCAGCGTCGATTAGGCCACCTGGTAGTCCGCCGGGCGGCTGTGCGGCGCGGTAGGCGGACAGCAACGCAGCGAGGTCATACTTGGACGCGGCGGTCGTAGGGGGCGCCGCGGGCGGCGTCTCTTGCTGGAACGCCTGCTGACTTGGCGGGGTGAGCGCGACGAACAGCACGATGAGGGCGGTCAGACTGAGCAGGACGCTGCCGCCTACCCTCGCCGGACTGCGTTTCTTCTTCGCTGACGTTTCAGAGGTTGTCAAAAAGACACGTCTCCAGACTAGAGCCTGTACTCGAATCGCCGTGGGCTCCGGGGTGTTACGGCTTCGCGCACCCGTAACTTGCGCAGCTGACGGGCGCAGTCCAGCTGCTGCTTGGCTGCGCAAGCGATAGTTGTCGATGGCCTGGCCTAGGAGTTGATCGACGGAGGCTCTGATTTGTGTTGAATGGCTGCTGACCGGGACCGCACAATCAGATCAACCGCGCGGGTGGGTAGCTCGGTGATGCGTTGCTCGGCGAAGTCAGGTGCCGGGGTAGAGGTGTGACCAGTTGGGTATGGAGGGGTGGGTGTCGGCTGCGGGGCCTTGTCCGAAGGTGCGCAGCAGGTTGCTGGTGATCGTGCCGAGGGTTTGGGTCGGACAGGCGTGGTCGCTGGGGCACGGGCTGAGGGCGGGGATCCAGTTGTTGGTGCCGGAGTCCCATACCCCAGCGTGCCCGATGCGGTCGGTGTAGTAGGTCATGTCGGAGTAGAAGATGCCGTCGGTGTGGGCGCGGGTCTGCGCGTGGTCGGCGTCGAGTGGGGAGTGCGTGAAGACTTCCACGTTGGGTGGGTGCCCGAGTCCGGGTTCGAGGCTGTCAACATCGGAGCCGATGGTGCCGGGCACTGTGTCCCCGTTGCGGAGTCCGGTATCGGCGAAGATCCACGCGCTGGCGTCGGTGATGTGCAGCGCTGCGGGTGGTGCGTCGGGGGTGAGGAAGCCGTTGTAGGACTCGCCGATGAACTCGTCCTCGGGCCAACTAGCCGGTGGGGAGGCCCAGGTGTTTCCGGTGACCTGTAACGGTTCACCGGGACCATTGAGGGGGTCGGCCGTGGAGTCCCGGTAGTCGACCTCTTCCCGGTTCCGACCCAGCGGTGAGGCCTGTAGCCGCACGTGTCGCAGCATTGCGCTGGCGCCGAAGAACGCCAGGTTCACTCCCGCCTGATGGGCGGCCACCGCGGCGTGGCGTTCTTGTAGCGACCAGCATTCGTCGTGACCGAGGGAGAGCATCGCCTTGTGCGCCGTGAGCATCGTGGGATGCTCGATCACGGTGAGGTCGGTGGCGTAGGTGATGTCCAACCCGTTGCGCTCGCTCCACTGCACCAGTGGCAGCTCAAGTGCCATGAAATCCCCAGTGCCCTGGCCTGCGTTGTAGGCGAACGCGTACGGTCGATCAAAGGACACCACCCTGGCCCGTGAGCACAGTGGGTACACCCCGGGCGGGCAGGATCCCTGGCCGACGTAGTAGTCATAGCCGCCGTAGGGGTTCCACGCCTGCCAGGTCAGCACATCGTTTTTGACCAGGTAGGTGGCGTGGCTGGTCGGATCCCACACCGTCAGTGGGAGGAAGCTCTGTTGCCCGCCGCTGCCCACGAGCTTGAACAGGTAGTCGCCTGGCACGAACGCCGCGGTGATCGACACCGCCAGGGTGCGGAACCAGTTGTCGCACGACACCATGTGCACGTCCATGGACAGTGGACAGGCGGGCTGCAGCGTGCCCGGCACATCCGCCGAGCGCCACACCAGCCGTCCACCCCGGCCGTTGTAGTACCCCATCCGGTAGGCCTCAACGTGCAAAGCGGGTGCGTTGGTGGACACAAACAGCGTGACGGTCTCGCCGGCGGCGGCGTAGGTCCGGTTGGCGAAACCAGCGATGGTTCCCGGCGATGTTCCCATGATCGTCCACGCGGTGGTGCCCGGTCGCTGGTTCTCCCGGATCACCCACGGCGCGCGCACCCCGTTGGGTCCCGCGCTTACCGTGTTCACCACAGCGGGTGTACCGGCACCACCCCCAGCCGTGGGACGAGCAGGATGCGCCGGCCCGGCAGTGAAGGAACCCACACCGCTCACGGTGAGCGTGGCCAGCAGCAGCCAGGCCAGCAACATCCCGACTCCACAACCGATCAATACCCAGCGCCGACGCATCAGACCCTCCGCCCCCGCGGGCACCGGTAACCAGCCCACCCGGCCACGTCACGTTGCTCCACTATGCTGCACTGTTATTCAACTTCCTGGTACGTTTTCGGCTTGGGCTTGGCTGATTAGCTGCGTACCGTCGTACTGGGTGAGCCAGTGTCGGTCGACCAGTTTCCGCACGTCGGCGGTGACTTTGTTCACGTATTCCTGGTGAGTGGGATACAAAATCTTCAGGTAGCCGGGGGCGAAGGGAATGTCATATCCGGCGTAGTAGCCCTCGGTGGTGTTGTGCACTGTCGGCCCACGTTCCACGTAGGTCGCGATGAGCACGTCGACGTTGGGTGTGCGTATCCCGCCTATCGGATTGCCGTACTCGTCCTCGGCTGCCCGTACCGGCCAGGCAATAGGGTCTGCGGCCATGAGACGACCTGCGTGTGGTGGGGCTATTCCCTTGGTCACCCAGTCATCCAGATTCACGAAAGCTCCGTCGAGCACCGCGTGTAGCGGAAAAGAGCTCAGCGGGTAGACGAAGTTGGTGAACGGCGGAAACCCGGCTTGGGCTAGCTCAGCGGTGGAGGGAAAGTTTCGGGCGTGGTCCATGGGCAGGTGACAACCGACCCCGATCTCGTAGAGTCGAATGCGCCGGCTGGGGGTGTCGCTATCAGCCGGGCGATCGGTACGGCGATTGTAGGAGCCCGCGGTGTAGAAATCGGTCGGGGTCGTCACAATGACAACAGGTCGGCCGTCCGGCGGGTTGTACCGAGCCCGACGATCACCCACCCGAATCGTGGGTGCGCACTGGTTGATCGGTGTTCCGGCGTAGCTACCCGCGCCCGGCAGATATCCATCGAAGATCGACCTGCCGTCGGGCATGGCGGCATGGCGGGAGATCGCGTTGAGATAGGCGACGTCGTAGGAGCCGCTCTGCGACCAGCCAGTCAGGTCGCTGTTGCGGATGCGCAGGTCCCGCAGCGGGTTCTCCGGCACATCGCTTTTGATCAGTCTTCCCACCTGGCTGATAATGTCCCAAGCCAGGCCGTCCTCGCCGTCCTTCTCCGATGTCGGCGAGGACGGCGTGCAGCGCTGTTGGAACGGCTTCGGGTTGGCCATCGACAGTTGGCCATATCGTGCGGGATCGAACTTCTTCAGCGCGGTGATCGTCACCGGCTTGACAGTGATGCCGACATAAGCGTCACCATTGCGCATGAATCCGTCATGCCCTATCTCCCATTCCGCATCCAGATCGTGACCTGCCGTAGGATTGAATGGTTCGATACGTACGTTCCCGCTGAACCGGGCCGGATCGAACGGTCTGCGGACAAGAATCCGGGTGGTGTAAGGACCCGACGTGTCGACAGTGAGCGTCTTAAGGTCAGGCCATGAGTACACGTTAGCCCGTCCGCTGACGAGATACTCCTGCTCGGTGTAGCCATACTGCCCGAGGTCGATCGGCTCGGCGTC
>JBBPZY010000106.1:0-13760 GCA_038276315.1 Mycobacteriales bacterium | reverse complement strand
GACGTCGCGGTACTCCTTGTAGAGCGACAGCTCCATCTCGGTCTCATACTTCTCGAGATCCTCGGCGCTCATCGACAGCCCATCGGTCGCTTCATCGGGTGCTGACCTCTCCTGCTCTCGGCAATACCCCATTCTGGACCAGTACCGGCGGCACCATCGGCCACAATCGCGCCCGTGACACCCTGCGCGGCGGGGCAGCGATGCTGTACATTCGCGCCGCCAGCACGACATTGACGTAGCTGAATCGGTGTTCGGCGGACGGGCCATACGCGAGCAGGGACGCGTTATGCTCGGGCGTGCAGTAGCCCTTGTGCTCACCGAAGCCATACCAGGGCATCCGCTCGTGTACCTCGCCCATGATCCGATCGCGGGTCACTTTGGCCAACACCGAAGCCGCTGCCACGCAAGCAGCAGCCCGGTCCCCGCCGATCACCGCCATGTTCGGGGCCGTCAGGCCCGGCACTCGGAAGCCGTCGGTGAGCACGTAACCGGGATGCACCGTGAGGCCGGCCACGGCGCGGCGCATGCCGTCCAGATTGGCCACATGCACCCCCAGCTCGTCGACCTCGTCGGGTGGGATCACCACCACATTCCTCGCGACCGACCTGGTGATGATCAAGCCGTGGTAATACTCCCGGCGCGTCGCGGTGAGCAGCTTGGAGTCGGTGAGCCCGGCCAGAGCCGTCGCGTCGGCTGGCCGGAGCACGCACGCGGCGACCACCAGCGGCCCAGCGCAGGCACCCCGACCTGCTTCGTCCACCCCGGCCACAGGCCCCAAACCCTTGCGGTGCAGCACAGTCTGCAGGGCCCACATGCCAGCGTCCCTGCGCACCACCGCCCTCGGCGGTCGCGGCAGAGTCTGACGGGTGCTGTGTCCCACGGCCGGCACGGTCGTCAGCCACGCCTCCTGGCGACCACCCGCTCCCGCAGCAACCGGCCACCGCGCCGCACCGGCCAGCTGAGCAGCAGGCCAGCGGCCAGCGGAAGTCCGGACGGCCCGGAGGGTCCCGGTGCACCGAGATCCTGGAGATGCTGCGGGTTAGGGTCAGAGATCCACTGCCAGCGCGACAGCGGGAGCACGATCACGCGAGCCTTGCCGATGACATTACTTATTGGCTGCGTGCCCGAGAGCTGGTCTGCCACGTGCCGGCGCGAGTCCGCACTATTGTTCCGGTTGTCCCCCATCATCCACAGGTTGCCTTGTGGCACCGTGACCGGACCGAACTCCTCCTGGGGTTCGTGCCCGATGAAGACGGCGTAGGGCTCGGTCAGCGGACTGCCATTGACCATGACCCGGTTCTGCTTGTCGCAGCACTGCACGGTCTGGCCACCGACTGCGATCACCCGCTTGACGAAGTCCCGCTCGTCCGGCGGAGCGAGGCCGACCAGTGAGCCGGCCTGCTGGAGCCCACGGATCAGGATGTTGTCCGATCGCTGGCTGGTGAACTCACTGGCCCATGAGTCGGTACCGCGAAAAACCACCACGTCGCCCGGCCTCGGATCGCTGAACCGGTAGGTCAGCTTGTCGACCAGTACGCGATCGTTAGTGCAGCCAGGGCAGCCGTGCAGGGTCGGTTCCATCGATGCCGAAGGGATCACGTAAACCCGAGCCAAAAACGTCTGAATCAGGAACGTGAGCACCAGCGCGGTGAGCACCAGGATCGGTACCTCGCGCCAGAACGAGCCCTTCTTGCGCTTGGACAGGCGATGCCGGTGCACGCGACGGCCGGGGAAGTCGTCGGGATCGTCGCCGCGAGCGGGTTCGGTCGAGCGAGCCAGGTGGGCCACGTCCTCAGGCTATCGACAGACGACCGGTGCAGGGGGTATCAGGACGCGGACGGCGTCTCACGCTTCTCCTTGATCTTGGCGGCTTTACCCCGGAGATCACGAAGGTAGTACAGCTTGGCACGCCGGACGGCACCGCGGGTGACGATCTCGATCTTGGCGATGTTCGGCGTGTGCACGGGAAAGGTGCGTTCCACGCCTACCCCGAAGGACACCTTGCGCACCGTGAAGGTTTCCCGCGCTCCGCCGCCCTGCCGGCGAATGACCGCGCCTTGGAATATCTGCACCCGCTGGCGCGAGCCCTCGATGACGCGGACGTGCACCTTGAGCGTGTCACCAGGCCTGAAGTCGGGGATGTCGGACCGCAACGACTTCGCGTCCAGGGCGTCTAAGGTGTTCATCGCAAGTCCATCCTCGTCATTCGTGTGCTGTGCACGGTGTGGAGCGCCCGGGGGGTGGACGCTAACAGCGCGTCGGTGATGGCAAAAACTTCCGCCCTGGGGGCCGTCCCTGCCTTGCTGCGCTGTGGCAACCGATCCAGTGTGCCAGACGCTGCAGTCGGCGACGAAACCGGGAGAGTTGACCTCAGACGGCGTCTATCCACGCGGAGTGGCGAGGCCCTCGAGTACGGCGCGGTCCGCGCCATCCAGGGCACCGGCTGGCAACGCCGCCAGCAGATCGGGACGACGCGCCGCGGTGCGCTCGACAGCGCGGTCGCGGCGCCAACGGGCGATCGCGGCGTGGTTACCCGTGCGAAGTACGGCGGGGACCTCCCGGCCCCGCCACACCTCCGGACGGGTATAGCACGGCCCCTCCAGAAGGCCGTCGGAAAACGAGTCCTGCATCGCCGAGGCAGGGTTGCCCAACACTCCAGGCAGCAGCCGGGCAATCGCCTCAACCATCACGAGCACAGCGACTTCACCACCGACGAGCACATAGTCGCCGAGTGAGATCTCCTCGACCGCGACCCGATCGGCCGCATCGTCGATCACCCGTTGGTCGATGCCCTCGTAGCGGCCGCAGGCGAAAACGAGCCGTGGTTGCGCCGCAAGCTCAGCAGCCAACTGCTGGTTGAAGGGCCGCCCGGCGGGGCTGGGCACCACCAACCGCGGTGGCGGCTCGCCGGCGAGGACGTCATCCAACGCGTCGCCCCAGACGTCGGGCCGCATCACCATGCCGGGTCCACCACCGTAGGGCGCGTCGTCCACCGACCGGTGCACATCATAGGCCCAGTCCCGCAGGTCATGTACCGATAAGTCGATCAGCTCGCGGTCGATGGCCCGGCCGAGCAGGGCCTCCCTAGCCGGTGTCAGATACTCGGGGAAGATCGTGACGACCTGAATCAACACAGCTCAACGCTCTCGGTCAATCGAACAACCCAGGAGGTGGATCGAGCACCACACGGCCACCAGCCAGGTCCACTTGGGGAACGATCTCTCGCACGAAGGGCACCAGCGCCTCGCCGTGGTCGGTCTCCAGCACCAGCAGGTCGCTAGCCGGTGCGTGGACGACCTCACGCACCGTGCCCAGCACCGCACCGTCTGGCCCAACGGCGGCCAGGCCCTCGAGCTGGTGGTCGTAGAACTCGTCGGGATCATCGAGCTCGGGCCGTGCGGTCACGTCCGCTGTCAACACGAGGCCGGACAGTCGGGCCGCCGCATCACGATCGGCCACCCCAGCGAACCGGATGAGCAGGGCGCCGCTATGCGGTCGAACGGTCTCCACCGTGAGCGTGCGGCCAGCATCACCGCTGAGCTGCGCGCCGACGACGAAGCGCTGGTCGGGGAAGTCGGTGCGCACCTGCACCGCAACCTCGCCGTGGAGGCCATGCGGCCTGCCGATCCGGCCAACCACCCGGTTGATCTGCCGGCCTGTGGTGTCGTCACTGCCCGGCTGCACGCTCGACGCCTCAACCACCGCGTTCAGCGGTCGGTATCGACGACGTCGACGCGTACCCCACGCCCACCGATACCGCCCATCACCGTGCGCAGCGCCGTGGCAGTGCGCCCGCCCCGACCGATCACCTTGCCGAGATCATCAGGGTGGACGTGCACCTCAAGGGTGCGGCCCCGCCGCGTGGTGACCAGCTGGACGCGTACGTCATCGGGATTGTCGACGATTCCCCGCACGAGATGCTCGAGCGCGTCCGCCAGCATGCTCACACCTGGCCGTCCGCGACCGTCGCAGTGTCCTCCCGATCGTCGGCTGCGACCGGCGCGTTATCTGGCGCCTTCTCCGGCGCCGCTGCTGGAGCCGGCTGGGCGGCCGTCTGGGCGGCTCTGGCTGGGCTGGCGTCGGCCTGGCGGGCTGACTTCTTTCGTGGCGTGGTCGCCTCGGTAGTCGGCAGCTCGCCGGCCTGCGCCAGCGCCCGGTTGAACAGCTCGGCCTTGTCCGGCTTCGGCTCAGCTCGCTGCAACGTGCCCTCGGCACCCGGCAGACCGTTGAACCGCTGCCAGTCCCCAGTGATCTGGAGGAGGTGTTGAACCGGGTCGGTGGGTTGGGCCCCGACACCGAGCCAGTACTGCACCCGCTCCGAGTCGACCTCGATGACGCTGGGGTGCTCTTTGGGGTGGTACTTGCCGATCGTTTCGATCGCCTTGCCGTTACGGCGGGTACGGGCATCGGCGACGACGATCCGGTAGTACGGCTGGCGAATTCTGCCGAGCCGCATAAGCTTGATCTTGACAGCCACGGGTCGAGCTACTCCTGTCAACGCGCGAGGTTCACGGTGAGCGCGCACGGCCCATGGTGGGGGCACGGACCGCCGATGCTCGCGAGGTCAATGGTCACTGATGTTTGTCGTCACGGCGCGAGGAGAGGATCCGACGCGACAACAGCCGCCTATTGTGCCAGACCGTCCCGGACGCGGGCGTGTCACCCATCCACTCAGCCGGATATCACCCCCTGAGTGATCAGCAGAAGTCCGATCGCGGGTAGGAAGTTGTTCGCCTGATGGGCGACGATGCTGCCCAGCAGGTTGCCGGTGAGCAACCGGGCCAGCGCGATCGGCAACGAGATCACCACCAGTAGCGGGGTACGCAGCAACTCCAAGTGAGCGCAGGAGAACAGCACGGTGGTCAACCCGAAGATGACCCAGCGGTTCCACCGCCAGTACTCCATCGCCCGCCACAGCACGCCGCGGTAAAGCACCTCCTCGCAGACCGGCGCGATCAACCACACCGCGAAGAACAGCAGCAGACCCAGTCCGAGAGGCAGCCGCAGACCGTCGAACACCTCCCCCACCGCCGAGTTCGCGTGGCTCTGGCCGACCCAGTGCGCCCACAACGCCGAGGCCGGCACGGTGACAATCAATCCCACGACGCCCAGCGCTAGCCCCTGGCCGGCGTCTCGCAGCCGCCACCGCACCGACAGCTGGCTGCGCAACCGTTCCAGCACGCTTCCCTGGGTGAGCAGCGCGGCGCCAGTGGTCGCAACCACAGCAGCGGCCACGGTAGGTACCAGGAGGGCAGCAACCAATGCGCCGCCAGGCAAGTGGGTGCCCGCAGCCCCATGCCGCAACGTCCGCGCGAAGGGCACCAGCACCAGCACCGAGACCGCCAGAAAGGTCACCTCCGCGACCACGAAGCAGATGAGCATCAGCCAGCCACGGCGAGTATCACGCGCGACGGTGGTCACAGCACCCGCCCGCGCAACATGAGCAATGCGGGGGTGCGCAGAGCGGCCGTATCCAGCCGCGGGTCGGTGCGCGTGACGAGCAGGTCTGCCGGCGCACCGGGCACCAGGCCGGGCACGCCCAGCCAGTCGCGGGCTGCCCAGCTCCCCGCCGCCAGCGCCTGCGTGCCGGTGAGCCCGACCGCTCGCAACGCGGCGATCTCGTCAACCAGCCGGCCGTGCCGGATTCCACCGCCGGCGTCACTGCCGGCGTAGATCGAGATCCCCGCCTCGACGGCGGCCCCGATGGTCTCTTGGACCCTGGCGTGCAATGCCCGGATCTGCGCGGCATAACGCGGGTATTTGCCGGCGCGCTGCGCGATCGCCGGGAACGTCTCGATGTTGATCAGGGTAGGCACCAGCGCGATGCCACGCGCGGCCATCTCGGTGATGGTCTCGGCGGACAGGCCGGTGCCGTGCTCGATGCAGTCGATCTCGGCGGCGATCAATCCTGGCAGCGCGTCGGCACCGAAGACGTGCGCGGTGACCCTGGCCCCGGCGGAGTGCGCGGCGGCGACCGCCTCGATCAGCACGTGATCTGGCCACAGCGGGGCTAGCTCACCGCTTTCCCGATCGATCCAGTCACCGACCAGCTTGACCCAGCCGTCTCCTGCCGCCGCCTGCTCAGCCACAGCCTGCGGGAGTAACCCGGGATCATCGAGCTCCACGCCGATGGTCGGGATGTAACGCTTGGGGCGTCCCAGGTGGCGACCGGCCCGGATGATCCGCGGCAGATCGTCGCGGGCCTGCAACGGGCGGGTGTCGATCGGGGATCCGCAATCCCGGATGAGCAGGGTGCCGGCGTCCCGGTCGGTGGTGGCCTGATCCGCGGCCTCCGCGAGGCTCGCCACCCCCGATGTGCCGATACCGACGTGGCAGTGGGCGTCCACCAGTCCCGGGAGCAGATACCCGCCATCGCAGACAGTGATCGCACCGGGTACCGGCTCGGCACAGACCACCCCATTGGCGACCCACAGGTCGCCCGGTTCACCAGCAGGAAGCAGGACCCCGCGCAGATGCATCGCGGCCGCTGCCGGAGGCAGGCTCACTTCTTGGGAAACCTCAGCTTCGACGGGTCGAAGCCGGGCGGCAGCTGGTCCAGGCCGGTCAGCTCGGACAGGTCGGGCATGCCCGGGGGCAACCCTCCTGGGAGCCCTGTTGGCAGGCCACCGGGCAGTCCCCTCGGCGTCCGAGGCGGCGTCGGGCCCCGTCCCTTTGCTTTCTTACCCTTGCGTCCCTTGCGTGCACGGCGACCGGACCCGGCCCCGAAGCCTAACCGGCCAGCCATCTGTTGCATCATCTTGCGAGCCTCGAAGAATCGCTCTACCAGCTGGTTCACCTCGCTGACCGCCACTCCGGAGCCACGGGCGATGCGCTGGCGCCGAGATGCGTTGATGATCTTCGGGTCAGCCCTTTCGGCGGGCGTCATGCCACGGATGATGGCTTGGAGCCGGTCCAGCTGCTTGTCGTCGACCTGGGCGAGCTGCTCTTTCATCCCCGCAGCGCCGGGCAGCATCCCGAGTAGGTTGGCGATCGGCCCCATCTTGCGAATGGCCTGCATCTGCTCGAGGAAATCTTCCAGGGTCAGCTCGCCGCTGCCGATCTTGGCGGCGGTCTGCTCGGCCTGCTCGGCGTCGAAGGCCTGCTCGGCCTGCTCGATCAGGGTGAGCAGATCTCCCATGCCCAGGATCCGGCTGGCCATCCGGTCCGGATGGAAGACATCGAAGTCCTCCAGCCTTTCTCCGTTGGAGGCGAACAGGATCGGCGCACCGGTGACTTGCCGCACCGACAGCGCCGCGCCACCGCGCGCGTCGCCGTCGAGCTTGGTCAGCACGACGCCGCTGAAGCCGACGCCGTCGCGGAACGCCTCAGAGGTGGACACCGCGTCTTGGCCGATCATGGCGTCGATGACGAACAGGATCTCGTTGGGTCGCACCGCATCGCGGATGTCGACGGCCTGGCGCATCATCTCGGCGTCGATACCCAACCGACCGGCGGTGTCCACCACAACGATGTCGTACTGGCGAACTCGGGCCTCGGCTATCCCGCGGCGTGAGACGTCGACCGGGTCGCCGACCCCGTTGCCCGGCTCTGGGGCGTACACCTGTACCCCGGCCTGCTGGCCCACGATCTGTAGCTGGGTGACCGCGTTGGGTCGCTGCAGGTCCGCAGCGACGAGCAGCGGGGTATGGCCCTGGCTGCGCAACCAGAGAGCGAGCTTTCCGGCCAGCGTCGTCTTACCGGAACCCTGCAAGCCGGCCAGCATGATCACAGTCGGGGGAACCTTGGCCAGCTCGAGACGCCGAGTGGCGCCTCCCAGGATGCCGACGAGCTCCTCGTTGACGATCTTGATGACCTGCTGGGCGGGATTCAGCGCACCAGAAACCTCGGAGCCTTTGGCGCGTTCCTTGATCTGCGCGACGAACTGGCGGACCACCGGCAGCGCGACGTCAGCCTCCAGCAGCGCGATGCGGATCTCGCGGGCGGTGGCATCGATGTCGGCATCGGAAAGCCTGCCCTTGCCGCGCAGACCGGCCAACGCTGACGTGAGCCGGTCGGAGAGGGTGTCGAACACGCCGGTCGCACTCCCTTGGGGTCCGGTGGGGTGGTGGCCCCGGGGTCTGCCTACTCCAACGCCAGCGTAGTCGCGTCGAGCGGCTGGCCCGACCTGGCCCGACCTCAACAGCCGCGACCGCCGGCGTCCCAGGCCCCACCCCGGGTGCGCCGGCGGTCCGGCATGGGCTCCTGCGTCGGCACAGCACAGCCGCCGCCCGAGTCTCCGGCCCGGGGCAGCAACCTGGCGATCCGCCCGACTTCGCGCCGAGCCACCGGATCAGCCTGCCGAAACCAGGCCGCGCCGGGGAGCGTGAATACCCGCAACCGCGCCTAGGTAGGACTACTCGACCTGACGACGATGCTGAGCTCGACCGGGCACGTCGCCTCCTACGGATGCAGACCGAATCGGGCCGTGGGCTGATCCGGCTGCCGAGGCCGATGCTCCAGAGCGGGGGCGGCGTCCGGGGGCTCAGCGCCATTGGTCTGCGCGGCCTGCTCGGCTAGTCGGGCCTGCTCGGCTAGTCCGTCCTGCTCAGCGAGGTCAGCGTGCTCAGCGGGAGTGAGCTGATCGGCCACGCCGAGCGCGTCGACCAGCAGTCGGTGCACCTCGGACAGCTGATCGGTGACCTCGGATCGCAGCTGCCTGGCCGCGGCCACCTGCCGCGTGACCTTCAGCACCCGATTGCTCAGCCGCTCGCCCGCCATCCGCATGATCAGATGCAGCGCGGCGACGCTGTGAGTCTGATAATCGCGGATCCAGGCGTCCGTCTCGACCTCGCGCCGGGCGACGTCCCGCTCGGCCTGCTGCTCCGCCCGCTGGTGTCGGGCCGCGGATTCAGCTTCCACGGCCTGACGCCGGGCGTTGGACTCCACGTCCAGGCGCTCGCACTGCTGTCTGGTCTGGGTCAGCAGCCGATCGGCCTCGGCCTGCGCGCTGTCCCGCAGCGAGGTGGTCTCCTGCTCGGTAGCAGCCGTCAGCTCGGCGGCCTCGTCTTCGGCTATCTGCAGCATCCGTTGGATCCGCCCGGTCGCGGCGGTCAGTGGGGACCGCTGCAGGCGATCCAGCTCCGTGGCCGTCTCCGAGGCTTCCCGACGCAGCCGATCTAGCTGGCTGGTCGCCTCCGCCGCTTCTCGACGCAGCTTCTCTACTTGATCGTTGAGGTCGCCGGCCCGCTGCAGCGCAACGTCGCGTTCGGTTCCGATGGTGGAAACGCGAGCTTTGAGAGCCGTGACGTAGTCAATAACTTGCTGACGGTGAAATCCCCGCAACACGATTTCGAAGGGCGGGGGTAAGGGAGCGGCCTCGTCCCGGGTTCCGTGCATGTCGCCGGATGGTAGCCCCGGTACTCACCGAGCCGCGCCGAGCACCGCGCGCTCGATCCGCTCGCGCGCTTGTGGCCGCAGTGCAGTGTGGCCATCGGGGTCACTGGGATCACCGGGGACGTCGGGGCCACACGTGACAGTCAGGCAGAATGAGTCCACTGCCGAACCGCCCATGGTGACGACCCGCGCCCACCGGATGGTGACCGCGTTGCTCTCCACCGCCGCGGCTACCCGGTGCAGCAAACCGATGCGGTCGGTAGTGCGCAGCTCGAGGACCACCGCACCGGTGGCCTCGTCGTCAAACCACAGCACCTTGGTCTCGATGTCGGACAACCCCGCCGCGGACGCTGGGATCTCGCCGTAGTCGCGCTCCTTGGCCGCCAGAGCATCCGCCAGTTGCAGCGAGCCGTCCAACGCCCGCGCCAGATCCTGGCGTAGCAGCGCAACGTCCGGCGGCCGACCGAAACGCGGCGAGACGGTGAAGCTCTGCACCGCCGCGCAACCCCCGGGCAGCTCCACGACCCGGATGTCCGCGGAGTGGACCCGCAGCGAGTGCAGCGCGAGCACGCCGGCTGCCAGGGCCAGCACCCCAGGCCGGCCTGGAGCCACGACCGTGATGGTGGTCATCGCATCCGGTCCGATAGCGCCGCTCGCGGTGACGTACAGCGCACCGTTGCCCACGAACTGCAGCGCCAGCGCGCGGTGGTCCTCGGTGAGCGGCTCCGGGGCTGGTGCTGGCCGGCCGGCCAGCACCGCACGGCAGCGCTCGGCGAGGTCGGAGATCAGGCCGGCGCGCCATTCGGTCCAGACACCAGGGCCGGTGGCCAGGCTGTCCGCCTCCGCCAGCGCGATCAGCAACTCCAGCAGCGTCGGGTCACCACCGAGGGCGTCGACCACCCGCTGCGCGGTGGTGGGATCGTCGAGGTCCCGGCGAGTCGCGGTATGGGGTAGCAGCAGGTGGTGGCGCACCATCGCGCAGAGCGTTTCGACGTCCGAGGGCCACAACCCGAGCCGGTGCCCGATCTGCTCGGCGAGCGCGGCACCGACGACGCTGTGATCGCCGCCGCGACCCTTGCCCAGGTCGTGCAGCAGCGCGCCGAGCAGGAGCAGGTCCGGGCGGGCGACCGTGGTGGTCAGCCGAGCCGCCTGCGCCGCGGCCTCCACCAGGTGCCGGTCCACCGTCCAGACATGTGCCCGATCCCGCGGCGGTAGGTCACGCACCGCACCCCATTCCGGGAACAGCCGGCCCCACAGCCCGGTGCGGTCCATCGCCTCGATGACATCCACCGCCGCCGGGCCGGCGCCGAGCAGCGACAGCAGCTCTTCCAATGCCGTTCGCGGCCATGGTCGGCGCAGCTCCGGGGCGGTCTCGGCCAGGGTGGCCAACGTGCCGGTAGCGACCGGCATACCGATTCGGGCCGCCGTCGCCGCGACCCGCAGAGCCAGCGCCGGGTCCCGTGCCGGGTCTGCGTCGCGGGCCAGCGCCACCTGGCCGCCATGTTCGACGACGCCCTCATCCAACGGGCGGCGTACCAGTCCGCGAGTGAGGCTGCGCAGCCCGGGTAGCCGGGCCCGGCCGCGGGGCGTGGGCACTGCGGCCCGTGCGGCACGCAACCCGACATCCACCGCGTAGACAACGGTCCGCGCCGCTCCGGAAAGGCGCCTGGCCAGCTCGAACCGGTCACCGAGCGCCAGCGCCGCCGCGACCTCGTCGGCCTCCTGCGCATGGAGCACGTCGCGGCCCCTGCCGGCGAACCGGTGCAACTCGGTGCGCACATCGAGTAGCAGGTCGCGCGTTTCCCGCACGTCGGACCCAGCCCGGTCCACAAGTTGGCCAGCGGAGAGCGCATCCAGCAGCTGCACATCCCGCAACCCGCCGTGGCCGTTCTTAAGATCTGGTTCAACCCGGTGGGCGATGTCACCGCTGCGTCGCCAGCGCTGTTGCGTTGACTCGATGAGCTCGTCGAGCCGGCCGCGGACCCCGCTGCGCCACGCGCGCCGCACGGCGGTGTCCATCGCGGTGAACAACTCCTCGTCCCCCGCGATCAGACGGGCGTCGAGCAACCCCAGCGCGGCGCGCAGGTCCGTGGCTGCCACCTGGACAGCTTGTCCGACCGTGCGCACGCTGTGGTCAAGGTCGATGCCGGCATCCCACAGCGGGTACCACAACGAGTTCGCGAGCTCGGCCACGTCGCGCTTGCCGTCATGCAGCAGGACCAGGTCGAGATCGGAGTACGGCACGACCTCTCGACGACCCAGCGCGCCGACCGCGATCAACGCGCTGCCGCCACCGAGGCCCACCGCCGTGCAGCGGGAGGTGAGCCACAGTTCATAGAGGTCCGCGAGCGCTGTCCGCAGCGCGGGCGCGCTGAGCTGACGCTGCCGAGGATTGTCGAGAAGGGCAGCGCGAGCCCTGACGAGATCGTCTGCGGGAGTGTCCGAGCCTCCGGAATGGGAGAGGGCTCCTGGCCGCTTCATCGCCCTGCCCTTCCGTGCTATCCGTCCGGCGACGGCAGTCACCTTAAGGGTTCGCGCGCCTTGTAACGCTGCGACCGCTGGTAGGTTACAATCAGGTTTCGAGTCGATCACCCACGTGCGGGATACCGGTGAGAAGTGAGCACGTCACAGCTTTAAGGACGGCACAGCTTCACCAGATCACAGGGCGTCCAGACCGCGCTCACCGGTTCGCACCCGGACCACGGTTTCCACCGGAGTGACCCAGACCTTCCCGTCCCCGATCTTCCCGGTCCGAGCCGCCTCGACCAGTGCCTCGATGGTCTTGTCCACCTGTACCTCGTCTACTACGACCTCCACCCGGATCTTGGGTACGAAATCGACCGAGTACTCCGCACCCCGGTAAACCTCGGTGTGCCCCTTCTGCCGGCCGAAGCCCTGCACCTCGCTGACCGTCATTCCGAGTACCCCGATGTTCTCCAGAGCGGCCTTGACGTCCTCCAGCGTGAACGGCTTGACGATTGCGGTCACCAGCTTCATCGCCCATCACCCTTCCTGGCGGCCGTGGCCGGGACCTTGCTCGTAGGGGGCGCTGGGGTGGGGCGGCTGTTCGACAAACCGCTTCCGGTGAAGATCGCGCTTAGCTCGTAGCCTGCCTCAGCGTGCTCGGTCTCGTCGATACCTGTCCGCTCAGCTTCCTGGTCCACTCGCAGACCGATGGTGTGCTTCAGGACCAGCGCGATGATCAGCGCTCCGGCGAACGAGAAGATCATCACAGCGAAGGCGGCCACCGCCTGGCGCCATAGCTGGTCGGTGCCTCCTCCGTAGAACAGGCCGTTGACCCCGGCGGGGGCGGCCGATGTGGCGAAGAAACCGACCAACAGGGTGCCGGCCAAACCACCGATGAGGTGCACGCCGACCACGTCAAGCGAGTCGTCGAAACCGAACCGGAACTTGATGCCGACCGCGAGCGCACACAGCCCGCCGGCAATTGCTCCTACCGCGATCGCCCCCATCGGAGAGACCGACGAGCACGACGGGGTGATGGCGACCAGGCCAGCCACCACGCCGGAGGCGGCGCCGAGGCTGGTGGGCCGGCCGTCCCGAATCCGCTCGACCAGAAGCCAGCCCAACATCGCCGCACAGGTGGCCACCGTGGTGTTGATGAAGGTGATGCCGGCGACGCCGTTGGCGGCGACGGCCGATCCGGCGTTGAAGCCGAACCACCCGAACCACAGCAGGCCGGCACCGAGCATCACTAACGGCAGGTTGTGCGGACGCATCGCCTCACGCGGCCAGCCGCGGCGTCTGCCGAGCACCAGACACAGCGCCAAACCCGCAGCACCTGCGTTGATGTGCACCGCCGTCCCACCGGCGAAGTCGATCGCCTGGAGCTGGTTGGCGATCCAGCCGCCGCGCGCGGCGCTGACGCCGTCGAAGGCGAACACCCAGTGCGCGACCGGGAAGTAGACCACCGTCGCCCAGATCGCGGCGAAAGCCAGCCATGGCCCGAATCGCATCCGATCGGCTACCGCACCCGATACCAGGGCTACCGTGATGATCGCGAACATCGCCTGGAACGCGACGAACACCGTCGCCGGGATGGTTCCCACCAGTGGAATGGCGACTTTGGCGGCCCCGCTGGCGACGTAGGTCCCGCCGAATAGACCCTTAAGCCCCGCGTAGTCGAACGGGTTGCCGATCAGACCGTGCCCCGCATCGTTGCCGAATGCCTCTGAGTAGCCGTAAAGCACCCAGAGAATGCCCACGATCCCCATCGCGGACATACTCATCATTATCATGTTCAGGACGCTCTTCGAGCGGACCATGCCGCCGTAGAAGAACGCCAGGCCCGGAGTCATCAGCAGCACGAGGGCGGAGCTGGCAAGCATCCAGGCAGTGTCACCTGTGTCTGGCACGGGTTCACTCCTCTGTGTCGAGACACGCATCACGATCGGGTGGTGCGTGTG
>JBBPZY010000105.1:0-5779 GCA_038276315.1 Mycobacteriales bacterium | reverse complement strand
GGACCGCTGATGCGCACGATCGCGCAGTTCCGGTCCTTTGACCGGCCGGTGCAGCTACTGCTACTCAACCAGCTCGGCATCAACCTCGGGTTCTACATGCTCATCCCCTACCTCGCCGGGTACCTGGCGGGTGATCTCGGGTTGGCTATTTGGGTGGTCGGCTTAGTGCTCGGTGTGCGCAACTTCGCCCAACAGGGCATGTTCCTCATCGGCGGCACCCTGGCCGACCGGCTGGGTTACAAACCGCTGATCGTGGCGGGCTGCGCGCTGCGCACCGCGGGCTTCGGGCTGCTGGGTCTGGTGGACTCGGTACCCGCGCTCATCGCGGCCTCGGCCGCTACCGGCTTCGCCGGGGCGCTGTTCAACCCCGCGGTCCGCGCCTACCTCGCGCACGACGCCGGCGAGCGACGGGTCGAGGCATTCGCGCTGTTCAACATCTTCTACCAGACCGGAATCCTGTTCGGTCCGCTGCTCGGGCTCGCCTTGACCGGAATCAACTTCCGCCTCACGTGTGGCGTCGCGGCGGGCATTTTCGCGGTACTCAGCGTGCTGCAGGTCCGCGCTCTGCCGCAGCGTCGCAGCTGCGACACCGCAGACCAGCGGGCAAACTCCGTGATCACGGAGTGGCGATCAGTGCTGGCCAACCGCTCGTTCGTGCTCTTTTCGCTTGCGATGATCGGCAGCTATGTGTTGGCCTTTCAGGTCTACCTCGCGCTTCCGCTGGAGGTACGTCGTCTGGCCGGAAGCGGCGAGGCTGGGGCCGTCGGAGTGGCCGCCTTGTTCGCGGTGTCGGGGCTGCTGGCCATCGCCGGGCAGATGCGGATCACGGCATGGTGTCGCCACCGCTGGGGCCCCGGCCGCTGCCTCATGGTCGGTCTGGGTCTGATGGCCGCGGCGTTCCTTCCGCCACTGGCCACCGCGACCGCAGTTGCAGGCGGCAAAACCGTGCCCACCGTGGTGCTGCTGACACCGCTGGTGCTCTCCGCGGCGCTGCTCGCTCTGGGCACCATCATCGTGTTCCCCTTCGAGATGGACACCATCATCACGCTGTCGGACAACCGACTGGTGGCCACCCACTACGGCCTCTACAACACCGTGTGCGGGATCGGGATCATGCTCGGGAACCTGCTCACCGGCACCGCACTAGACCTGGGCAGGGCCAATGGCCTGCCGGCGCTGCCCTGGCTGGCACTGGCCGGCATCGGTCTGCTCTGCGCCGCAGGTGTCGGCGCCCTTGACCGGGCCGGCCGGTTGCAGCGGCCCACCGCCGTCACGTCAGCGTGATCTCGGCGGACCCGTATCCTCAGCCCAGGAGGGTGGCATGCACGGCCTGGGCGATCTCGAAACGGCAGTCATGGACGTGCTGTGGCGCGCCTCGGATCCGCGCAGCGTCCGGGAGGTTCTGACGGAGATCAACCACTCGCGCACACTCGCGTACACGACCGTGATGACGGTGCTGGACAACCTGCACCGCAAGGGTTGGGTGCAGCGCGAACGCTGCGGACGCGCGTACCTGTATCGACCGGCGCAGACGCGGGAGGAGGCCGCCGCACGAGCGTTGCGCGAGGTGCTCGCCTCCACCGGAGATCCCGACGGTGTCCTGCTGCATTTCGCGCGGTCAGCAACAGAGCACGAGTCGACGATCCTGCGCCGGGCTCTCGGGGAGCGAAAGAGCCGATGACGGTCGCGCTCGTGCTGATGGTGGGGGCGCTGCTCGTAGCCTGGGTGGCACCGCGGCTCCTTGAGCGCCAGCTGCGCGGCGCCCCCGACCCACAGACCACCCTGGTGACCTGGCTGGCGCTGGTCACCGGCACCCTGCTCAGCGTGGTGGCCACCGCTGGCCTGATCCTGCTACCTGGCCACGGCCCCGCGCGACGGGTCATGACGCTGGTGCACCATTGCTGGGCTGCCGTGTCAGCTGGGTCACTTCCTGGGGTCGACGAGGTTGCGGGCCTGCTGGCAATCGTGATCGGCGCGGTCGCCGTGGCCCGCAGCGGCGCCGGTGTGCTGCGGCACTTGCGGCAGCGGCGGTACCTGCACCGCACGCACCTGGACTTGCTCCACATCCTCACCGGAACCGCCGCCGCAGCAGGATCGACCTTGTGGCTCGACTCTCCGCAATCGATGGCCTACAGCGTCGCGGGGCGCCCTTCTCTCGTCGTCGCGACCGAGGGGCTGCGACGCAGCCTGTCAGACAGCATCGTGGCGGCCGTCCTCTCCCACGAGCAGGCGCACCTGCGCGGCAGACATCACCTGTTGGTCGGGCTAGCCGAAGTGCTCGCCGCAGGATTGCCGTGGCTGCCTCTCATGCGGCGCTCCCCGGCACTCGTGCGGGCCCTCGTCGAGATGTCCGCCGACGCCAGCGCCGCTCGCTCGCACGGCGCGACGACGGTCCGCGCGGCATTGCTGACCATGTCGGCGTACGGCACTCCGGCTCACGCGCTCGGAATGGCTCAGGATTACCTATCCCTACGGCTGGACGCACTCTCCGGAGACCGGCCAAACCGCAGCTGGGTGAGACGGACGCTCAGTTCGGGCACGGCAGCGGCCCTGGGGGTCGCCCTTCCCACGCTGGCAAGCGCCGCCCTGATGGCCGCGGTCGCGGTGGTGTCCTGCCCTCTCCTGGGCTGATCAGGGCGGGGTCGTGGTCTTCAGGGTATGCGACCACTATAACTCCTAGTAGATAAATCGTCGTTCCTGGCTTGACGAGTGCTCCGTGGGGGTAAACGCAGGTAGTAGGGGACACTGTCGCGGCACTGATCTGGTCTTGACACGCGGCAACGGACTCCTCGACGTCCCGGTCGCATCCGACACCGAAGGAGCCGTTCGCATGCACATCCGTCGTACGATCCCCGTCGCTAGCCTGGTCCTCGCCATGGGAGTGGCGGTGGGCGGCTGCGGTACCAACGCATCCACTCCCAACGCTGCCGCTGATTCGTCGTCTGCGTCGGTGTCGGCGCAGCGCGCCTACAACGACACCGACGTGCGCTTCACGCAGATGATGCTGCCGCACCACATGCAGGCGGTGCGCAACTCCCAGATCGAGCTCGCGATGGGTTCGGCACCGGAAGTGAAGGCGATCGCTCAGAAGATCCTCAACGAGCAGCAGCAGGAAATCGGGACGATGCAGGGCTTCCTGAAGACCTTCGGAGCCTCGGACATGCCCGCCCCTGCCGACCAGCAGGCCGCCTGGGACAAGAACACCAACGATCTGCGCGGCGCGGCCACGCCCCAGCAGCGCGATGTCGTGTTCTTGACCAACATGGTGCCGCACCACTCCGCGGCCGTGCCAATGGCGCAGCAGGAGGTCGAGCTCGGCAAGTACCCCGCAGCGCAGAATCTCGCGAAGTCGATCAAGACCACGCAGCGCATGGAGATCGTCGAGATGAACAAGATGGTCCGTGCACGCGCAAACGGAAGTACGACGCCCTAACTCCGGAACCCTGCGTCGCGGACGTGCTCGATGGGGCGGCGCCGGAAGTGCTCGCCTCCCAGTGGATGACGCGTCGATAGCTTCGAGATCGCCATCGAACCGAGGGTCGGCTTGATGATGCGCTCGATGTAGCCGAGGTAAGTGTCGCGGGTGCTGTCCACGTGCTCTGCCAGCCACAGCCATTCGTCGATCACGTGGCCCAGCGACACCACTGACGACGGCCGGCGCGCCTTCTCCGCCTCGGCAACGAGCCGGTTCAACGTCCGGCGCGCCCTGCGGCGGGTCGCCTCGACACCCCGCACCGTCTCCCGCAGGTACACAGGCCGACCTGTCACTGGGTCGGCCCCAGCGAACACCCGCACGCGCAGCGACTCGCCGCGGGTCTCGATGTTGCCGCGGATCCGCTCGTCACCACGTTTGGTACGTGCGGGGCATACCGCAGCGCTACTCATGCCCAAATCCATGCCCAGAGATCATCTCCCTGGGCGCGTCGACGCTGTTCCTGCTGGGTGGCGGGTCAAGGATTCGAACCTTGGAAGGCATCAGCCGACGGATTTACAGTCCGCTCCCATTGGCCGCTCGGGCAACCCGCCTGGAGGCCGGGCGCACCGGCCGGTAGTGACGATACACAGCCCGTGACGTCGGGGCGGAGCCGGCCTGGCGGGTAAGGTCGGCACCGGCTCAACGGGAGGAGGCTGCGATGGCGGATCCGTCGTTCGATGTGGTCAGCAAGGTCGACCGGCAAGAAGTGGACAACGCGCTCAATCAGGCGGTCAAGGAGCTGTCGACCCGGTTCGACTTCCGAGGCACCGGGGCGAAAGCGACCTGGACCGGCGGCGAGACGATCACGATTGAGGCCGAGACCGAGGAGCGCTGCCGCGCCGCGATCGACGTCGTCCAGGGCAAGCTGGTCAAGCGGGGTATCTCGCTGAAGTCCTTCGAGGTCGATGAACCGGCCGTCTCGGGCAAGATCTACCGGACCACCGGACGCATCCTGCAGGGCATCAGCCAGGACAAGGCCAAGGAGATCGCCAAGGCGGTCCGGGACGAGAAACTCAAAGGCGTGCAGGCCCAGATCCAAGGTGACCAGCTTCGCGTCTCGGGCAAGAAGAGGGACGACCTGCAAGCCGTTATCGCCCTGTTGAAGGACCGCGACTTCGGCGTCGCCCTGCAGTTCACCAACTACCGCTAGCCCGGACCGGAACCCTCCTCAAGCCGAGGTCGCGGCGGCGGTCGCCGTTCCGGCTGGCAAGATGCGCGGCGCTGATGCCGCCGTGACTGGCTTGTGGTGGGTGAGCTCCTGGATGATCCAGTCGATCATCACCGCCACGAGACACGAGGCCGCGCCGAGCAACAGGCCGATACGCGGATTCTTCCCCATGATGCCTCCCGATGTGGGTTCATACGGACTCCTGCTGTCTACCCGGCCTCGCCGCGATCAAACCCGTCACGGACACTGAGGCCGGTGAAGGGGATCGTCCTGGCCGGCGGCAGCGGTACCCGGCTGTACCCGATCACGCAGGCGGTCTGCAAGCAGCTGCTACCGGTGTACGACAAGCCGATGGTGTACTACCCGCTCTCTGTGCTCATGCTGGCCGGGATCCGGCAGATTCTGATCATCTCCACGCCTGCGGACCTGCCGCTGTTCCGTCGCCTGCTCGGCGACGGTGCCCCGTTGGGCCTGCAGCTGAGCTATGCCGAGCAAGCCCAGCCCAACGGCCTGGCGGAGGCTTTCCTGATCGGCGCGGAGTTCATCGCCAACGATCCGGTCGCGCTCGTACTGGGGGACAACATCTTCTACGGTCGCGGTTTCTCCGGCCGGCTCCGGCAGTGTGTGGCCGCGTTGGACGGCTGCGTGCTGTTCGGGTACCCGGTCAAAGACCCGCAGCGCTACGGCGTCGGCGAGGTGGACGCCGCCGGCAGGCTGGTCTCCATCGAGGAGAAGCCGGCAGCTCCGCGGTCGAACAAGGCGATCACCGGCCTGTACTTCTACGACAACGACGTGGTGAAGGTCGCTCGCTCGCTGAGCCCGTCCGCGCGCGGCGAGCTGGAGATCACCGACGTCAACACGCACTACCTGCGGCAAGGAAGGGCGACGTTGATCGACCTGGGCCGCGGGTTCGCCTGGCTGGACACCGGAACCCACGAGTCGCTGCTGGAGGCCGGCCAGTTCGTCCAGGTACTCGAACACCGCCAAGGCGTGCGGATCGCCTGCCTGGAGGAGATCGCGCTGCGGATGGGCTACATCGACGCCGACGCCTGCTACGCCCTGGGTCAGTCGTTGGCGAAATCGGGCTACGGCCAGTACGTCATGGACATCGCCCGCACCATTCGCTAACCTGCATC
>JBBPZY010000104.1:0-3137 GCA_038276315.1 Mycobacteriales bacterium | reverse complement strand
GGCCGAGGGTCGCCCGCTCACCGGGCTCACCCGCGAGCGCTGGCTACTCACCGTGTTCCGCGCGCTCGACTACGGGATCCTGTCCACCACGCCCACCGGCGGGCTGGTGGCCGAGGACAAGGCGTTCCGGGTCAGCCACCTCTGGGAGCATGTGCCGATCCACCTGCTCGGCTGGGGAGTGGATCTGGACCGACGCTCCAAGGGCGTCGCGGGTGCTGCGGAGGCCGCGCCGCAGTCGATGGTGCAGGAGCTGCTCAACCGAACCGATACGCACCTGTGGGCGATGGTCTCCAATGGGCAGAAGCTGCGGCTGCTGCGGGACTCGCGGTCGCTGGCCGGGTCGGCCTACGTCGAGTTCGATGTCGAGCTGATCTTCAACGATCAGCTGTTCTCCGATTTCGTGTTGCTGTTCCGGCTGCTACACGCCTCCCGGCTGGCTGTGCCATCTGGTGAGCCTGCGACCGGGTGTTGGTTGGAGCAGTGGCGGACCAATGCCGTCAAGCAGGGTGAACGCGCCCTGGAGCGGCTGCGTGGCGGCGTCAAGCAGGCCATCAACACCCTCGGCACCGGGTTCCTGCAACATCCGGCCAACCACGAGCTGCGGCACCGGCTCGCCGCAGGCACCCTGGCCCGAGATGACTACAAGCGCGCCGTGCTGCGGCTGGTGTACCGCCTGTTGTTCTGGTTCGTCGCCGAGGCCCGCGACGTGGTGCTGGATCCGGACGCGCCGATCGCAGCCCGGGCGCGGTACGACCAGTTCTTCTCAGCTCAGCGGCTCCGGGACCGAGCTCGACGCGGCAGCATCGACCACCACGAAGACTTGTGGGAGGCCGTCCGGCTCGTCTTTGTCGGCCTGGGCATCGAGCAGGGTCGCCCGGAACTCGCCCTGCCCGGCATCGGGGGTCTCTTCGAGCGCATTACGTGCGACCAGCACGGCGAGGCGATCGAGCTCACGCTTCCGGACGAGCTCGACGAGCCGCTGGAGGGCCTGCTGCTCACCAACGCGGCGCTGATCACCGCGGTGCGCCACTTGGCAATCATCGAATCAGGCGGTCAGCGCCGGCCGGTCGACTTCCGCAATCTCGACTCCGAGGAGCTCGGCAGCGTCTACGAGTCGCTCCTGGAGCTGCATCCCAGTTACGACCCGGAGAACCAGACCTTCACGCTCGTCAACGCTGCGGGCAATGAGCGCAAGGAGACCGGCTCCTACTACACGCCGACACCATTAACTGAGGCGTTGCTGGACAGTGCGCTGGATCCGGTGCTGACTGCGGCCGCCGCCGTGCCCGGCGATGCCGAGACGAAGGTCAATGCCCTGCTGGACGTCACCGTCTGCGACCCGGCCTGCGGGTCGGGACACTTCCTGGTTGCGGCGGCACGGCGGATCGCCCGCCGCGTCGCCCAGCTGCGCAGCGGCGAGAACGAACCCTCGCCGGACCTGGTGCGCACGGCTATACGCGAGGTGGTCAGCCGGTGCATCTACGGCGTGGACATCAACGAGATGGCCGCCGAGCTGGCCAAGGTGTCGCTGTGGCTGGAGTCCGTCGAGCCGGGCAAGCCGCTGGCGTTCCTGGACGCCAATATCCGGGTCGGCAACTCCCTGCTGGGCACCACCCCGGTGCTGATTGCAGCCGGTATTCCGGACGACGCTTTCGCCCCGATCGAGGGCGACGACCGCGCCGCCGCCAGGACCATCCGGGAACAGAACGCGAAGGAGCGCGGTGGCCAGTCCGATCTGTTCTCCACTGGGGGTCTGGCGCTGACCAACGAATCCCTCGCGATCCAGACTCGGGATGTGGCGCACTCCTTGCCGATGCGGCTGGGCGACATCGCGGTGGCGCACCGCAGGCTGCGCGAGATCGACGCGGAGCGCTCCAGCTTGCGGCGGGTCGCTGACGCCTGGTGCGCCGCCCTGGTGCAGGAAAAGGCCACGGACAAGGCGCTCTCGGCGATCACGGACCGGGCGCTGAAATGGATCGCCACCGGCCCGACCAGCCTTTCCGAGCAGTGGATCGCCGAGCGCGTGGAGCGCCTGGCCCGTGAGTACCGCTTCTTCCACTGGCAGGTCGAGTTCCCGCACATTTTCGCCGTGCCCGACAACGGCGACGTCGATGAGGCGACGGGTTGGCGCGGCGGCTTCCACTGCGTCGTCGGCAACCCCCCGTGGGAACGGGTGAAGCTGCAGGACCAGGAGTTCTTCGCAACCCGGCGCCCGGACATCGCCGGAGCGCGCACCGCCGCCATCCGGCAGAAGATGATCGCGGTACTCGCGGCCAGCGACGACCCAGTGGATCAGCGGCACTACGAGGACTACCGGGCAGCGCTGCGGCACGCGGACGGCTGGAGCCATTTATTACGCAACAGCGGTCGCTACCCGCTGACCGGGCGCGGGGACATCAATACCTACTCGGTGTTCGCCGAAACCGGCCTGACGATCGTGGCGCCCCGCGGCCGGGTCGGTATGGTGTTGCCCACCGGAATCGCCACCGACTCCACCACACAGCTCTTCTTCAAGGATCTGATCACGAGCCGCACGCTGGTTTCGCTCTACGACTTCGAGAACGAGGACAAGCTCTTTCCCGACGTGCACCACTCCTATCGCTTCTGTCTCTGGACCGCGGCCGGCCGTTCGGCGCAGCAGGATCGGATCGACCTGGCCTTCCGGCTCCGCCAGGTACCCGAGATCACCGGGCGGCGCTACACCCTCACCCCCGATGACATCACGCTGCTCAACCCCAACACCGGCACGTGTCCGGTGTTCGACTTCCGTCGCAACGCGGAGATCACCCTCAACATCTACCGCGAGGTCCCGGTGCTCTGGCGGGAGGGCACCGACGGCAACCCGTGGAGCTTGTCGTTCCAAGCGATGCTGCACATGGCCAACGACTCGGGACAGTTCCGCGATCGGGATGCACTGGAGTCCGATGGCTGGACACTGCAGGGCAACATCTTTGTGCGTGACGATGACCGCATGCTCCCGCTGGTCGAGGCGAAGATGGAGGATTATTCAGCCGGTCGTGTAGAAGTGCAGGCCGATTACAGCTGAGATGGTTGTTGCGAATGTTGCAAGGGGGCGACGGTAGTCGGTGTGCATGATTCTCCAGGTCTTGAAGTTGGCGATTGTCTGTTCGATGACG
>JBBPZY010000103.1:0-10099 GCA_038276315.1 Mycobacteriales bacterium | reverse complement strand
TGAAGTTTTACGCCTCGATACGGTTGGACATCCGCCGGATCGAGACGCTCAAGGACGGCTCGGACGCAGTAGGCAACCGAACCCGCGTCACAGTAGTGAAGAACAAGTGCGCTCCCCCATTCAAACCAGCGGAGTTCGACATTCTGTACGGCCACGGAATAAGCAAAGAGGGCTCGCTGATCGATATGGGCGTGGAGCAGGGAATCGTCCGCAAGTCGGGTGCCTGGTACACCTATGAAGGCGATCAGTTGGGCCAGGGCAAGGAGAATGCCCGCAAGTTCCTCATCGACAACCCGGACATGGCTGCCGAGATCGAGAAGCGGATCAAGGACAAGCTCGGCATTGGGGCGAAGCTGGACGACGATCAGACCGTGCCGGCCCCGGTGGACTTCTGATGCCGACCCGTACCGAGGCGCCAGGGTTTGCGATGGGCGGGCACCTTGCCAGGCCCAGCGTGTCCGAGAGGGAGGACTCCACGGATACCTGGGAGATGGGTCCTGCAGCGCAGGCGCAGGGAATCTGCTTACGGCTGCTTACGGCGCGGCCATGCAGCCGCGCCGAGCTGGCCGATGCACTGCATAAGCGCGGGATTCCCGAGGAGGTCGGTGAACCGGTGCTCGACCGTCTGAGCGAGGTAGGCCTGATCAACGATGCTGCTTTCGCTGAGTCGGCGGTGCACTCCGCGCACCGCTACCGGGGCCTGGGCCGCAGAGCGCTACGCACCGAGCTCCGACGCAGAGGAGTGCAGAGCGAGACTGTGGACCACGCGGTGGCGGGGTTGCGACCCGAGGATGAGGAGCAGCGGGCCCGCGAGCTGGTCCAGCGAAAGCTACGCACCAGCACTGTGCGGGACGCGAGCGCCCTAGCCCGCAAACTAGCGGGGATGCTGGCCCGCAAGGGCTACTCCGAGGGGCTGGCCTGGCGGGTGGTGCGTGACGAACTCGGCCCGGACGACTGGCCGACCGAGGGCGAGTCCTGTCCGGACTGACCACTGCATGGCACATCAGGGGCGATGAACTCAACCCCGGCGGGAAGGTCACCCTGCACGTGCGAGTCGCCGAGGAGTTGCAACAGCGTACAGCGGAACTCCTCAGCGGCTCGGGTTGGGCGCACGTCGGTGCGATGAGCAAGCGCGATCGTCCGAATCGGAATCGGAGGGACGAACGGGACGCCGCGAAGTTTGGGGCGGCTCGGGAGAACCATGCTGGGGACCACGGCGACGCCGATTCCGGCCTCGACGAAGCTGAGCACCGCGTCCATCTCGCCTCCCTCGATGGCGAATCGTGGCTGGAAACCAGCGCGCTGACAGGCCGTGAGGGTCATCGACCTGAGGTCGTAGCCTTCCCGGAACATCACCAGCGGGCGGTCCCGAAGGTCCGCGATCCGAAACGAGTCGAAGCCGAGGTACGTGCTGCGCGGCACGGCGACGGTGAGTTGCTCGCGCAGGATGGGGACCGTATCCAGGGTGGGATCTCCGCGCTGCACCGGCGAGGTGATCATCGCCAGGTCGATGGCGCCTTCGGCGAGCTGTCGCACCAAATCGCGGGAGCCGCTCTCGTCGATGACGAGTTCGATGCCGGGGTAGCGGAGGCGGAAGCTGGCGAGTGCATGAGCCAGCGGCCCGGTGCACAGGCTCGGGGTGGCACCCAGGCGCAGTCGCCCCTGGCGAAGCTCCGCGAGTTCGTGTACCTGCAACCGGGCGTTCTCGACGTCAGCGAGGATTCGCTTGGCGAAGGGGACGAGTACCTCTCCGGCTGGAGTGAGTGTCACGTTGCCCCGGGCTCGGTGGAACAGCTCGCTGCCCAGCTCGCGCTCCAAGCAGTGAATCTGTTTGCTCAGCGACGGTTGGGCGACATGCGTGAGCTCGGCGGCCCTGGTGAAGTGGCGGGTCCGAGCGACGGCCAGGAAGTACACCAGTTGCTGCAGCTGCACCTCCATAGCCTATCCCTATCGAGACCAGCGTCACCATATCTTGGACGCGTGCCACCGAGTCGGCTTACTGTGAGTTATCGCCGCGTGCGCCGCCGGCCAGGGGCGATTTGCTGGATGGCGGCTGCCGCCGCAGGCTGAACTGACCACGCTGGCCTGTGCCCCCGACCTGAATCGACGTCATGACTACCACCTCATCCCCCCCGCCTTCGGGGGTTGCCCGACCTGGTCGGGCACAGTCCGGTCGGGTAGCGATTTCCGCACGGACTCTGCGCACCGACCGATGGTGGGTGTCACCGTTGGTGACGGCCATCGTGCTCGGGGCCTTCATCGTCTACACGACGGCCCGGTTGTTCATGCGGGCTGACTACTGGGTCGGCGAATACCACTACCTCACCCCGTTGTACTCGCCGTGCGTGAGCGCCTCGTGCGCACCGGGCTCGTCGCATTTAGGCACTTTCCTGCCAGCGTTTCCCCTGGCGTTGCCGTTGCCGATCCTGATCTTTCCGATCCTCGCTGGATTCCGGGCCAGCTGTTACTACTATCGCAAAGCCGGCTACCGGGCATTTCTCCGGTCACCGGCGGGGTGTGCGGTGACCGAGCCGGCGAAGAAGTATACTGGGGAGACCCGCTTTCCGCTGATCCTGCAGAATTTGCATCGGTATTTCTTCTACCTCGCCAGCTTATTGCTGCTGATCAATACCTATGATGCGGTGCTGGCGTTCCTTCCCGCGTCCGGCGGTTTCGGAGTGGGTCTGGGCTCGCTGATCCTGCTGGTCAACGTCACCATGTTGTGGCTGTACTCGCTGTCGTGCCACGCGTGCCGGCACATCTTCGGAGGTCGGCTCAAGCACTTCTCCCAGCATCCCCTGCGGTACTGGTTCTGGACGAAGCTGTCCAAGCTCAACGGACGTCATATGCAGTTCGCCTGGGCCTCGCTGATCACGGTGATGCTCACGGACTTCTACATCATGGCTGTCTCCGCGGGCTGGATAGCCGACCTACGGCTGTTCAACTGACCGTGCCTGTTAACTGAACGAGAGAACCGGTACCTATGACCGAAATCGAGCGGCACGACTATGACGTCGTGGTGATCGGCGCGGGCGGCGCCGGGCTGCGCGCCGCGATCGAGGCCCGTGAGCTGGGCAAGCGGACCGCTGTTGTCTGCAAGTCTTTGTTCGGCAAAGCCCACACCGTGATGGCCGAGGGGGGGATCGCGGCATCGATGGGCAACGCGAACCCACGGGACAGTTGGCAGGTCCATTTTCGCGACACCATGCGGGGGGGCAAGTTCCTCAACAACTGGCGGATGGCCGAGCTGCATGCCAAGGAAGCGCCGCAGCGGGTCTGGGAATTGGAGACCTACGGTGCGCTGTTCGACCGCACCAAAGACGGCAAGATCAGCCAACGCAACTTCGGTGGGCATGAGTACCCGCGGCTGGCGCATGTCGGTGACCGCACGGGTCTCGAGCTGATCCGCACCCTGCAGCAGAAGATTGTTTCGCTCCAGCAGGATGATTTCGTCCAACACGGCGACTATGAGGCCAATCTCAAGGTCTTCGCCGAATGCACGATCACGGAACTGCTCACCGACGGCGACGCGGTGTCCGGAGCATTCGGCTACTGGCGGGAGACCGGCCGATTCGTCCGCTTCGACGCACCAGCCGTGGTGCTCGCCACAGGCGGCATCGGAAAGGCGTTCAAGGTCACCAGCAACTCCTGGGAGTACACCGGGGATGGACACGCGCTGGCACTGCGTTGCGGCGCTGCGCTGATCAACATGGAGTTCGTCCAGTTTCATCCCACGGGGATGGTCTGGCCGCCCAGTGTGAAGGGGATTCTGGTCACCGAGTCGGTCCGCGGTGACGGTGGAGTGCTGCGCAACTCCGAGAACAAGCGCTTCATGTTCGACTACATTCCCGAGGTCTTTAAGGATCAGTACGCGACCTCGGAGCAGGAGGCAGACCGCTGGTACGACGAGCCGGACCACAACCGCAGGCCGCCGGAACTACTGCCTCGTGACGAGGTCGCGCGCGCGATCAACTCCGAGGTCAAGGCCGGCCGTGGGTCACCGCATGGCGGGGTCCTGCTCGACGTCTCCACCCGGCTGCCGGCTGATGTCATCACCAAGCGACTGCCCTCGATGTATCACCAATTCAAGGAACTGGCCGACGTCGACATCACCGCCACGCCCATGGAGGTCGGCCCCACCTGCCATTACGTGATGGGTGGTGTGCAGGTCGACCCGGACACCGCGGCAGCCTCGGTGCGTGGTCTGTTCGCCGCGGGTGAGGTCGCAGGCGGGATGCACGGCTCCAACCGGCTGGGCGGCAACTCGTTGTCCGACCTGCTCGTGTTCGGTCGCCGGGCCGGCCTCGGGGCGGCGACCTACGTCGATTCCCTCGGCGCCCGGCGCCCGTCAGTCCGCGAGGCCGACCTCGACGCTGCCGCGCAGCGGGCGGTCAGCCCCTTCCGCGCGGAGCGCAGCCCGGAGGCCGAGAACCCCTACCTGCTGCATCAGGAGCTTCAGCAGGTGATGAACGACCTGGTCGGCATCATCCGCAAAGCAGACGAAATCCAGCTCGCGCTCACCAAGCTCGGTGAGCTACGTCAGCGCGCCCAACACGTTGTGGTGGAGGGCCACCGGCAGTTCAATCCCGGTTGGCACCTTGCCCTGGACCTGGGCAATATGCTGGCGGTCAGCGAGTGCGTCGCGCGGGCTGCGCTGGAGCGCACCGAAAGCCGGGGCGGCCACACCCGAGACGACTACCCGGCGATGGACCCTGACTGGCGGCACGTCCTGCTCGTGTGCGCGCAGCCCACCAACGGCAGCGTTCGCGTCGAACGTCAGGAACAGGTGCCGATGCGAGCGGACCTGAGCGGACTGTTCGAGCTCGACGAGCTGAAGAAGTACTTCACGGCGGACGAGCTTCCCGGAGGGACGGACTGACATGGGCAATCAGCGGCGTTTCCGGGTGTGGCGGGGTGACACCGACGGCGGGGAGCTGGTCGATTTCGATGTGGAGGTCAACGAGGGAGAGGTGGTGCTCGACGTGATCCACCGCCTGCAGGCCACCCAGGCTCCCGACCTCGCGGTGCGGTGGAACTGCAAAGCGGGCAAATGCGGATCATGCAGCGCCGAGATCAACGGCCGGCCGCGCCTGCTGTGCATGACACGGATGTCCACGTTGCCGCCACAACAGCCGGTGACCGTCACCCCGATGCGAACCTTCCCGATCATCCGCGACCTCGTCACGGACGTTTCGTACAATTATCGCAAGGCGCACGAGGTGCGTTCGTTCATGCCACCGAAAGGTGTGGAGCCGGGCGAGTACCGGATGCAGCAAGTGGATGTGGAGCGCTCGCAGGAGTTCCGCAAGTGCATCGAATGTTTCCTGTGCCAGAACACCTGTCACGTGATCCGTGATCACGAGGAGAACAAGGAGAACTATTCCGGGCCGCGTTTCCTCATGCGCATCGCTGAGCTGGATATGCACCCGCTGGACGCCGCCGACGAGGAGGGCGTCGATCGTAAACGGGCCGCGCAGGACGAGCATGGCCTGGGATTGTGCAACATCACCAAGTGCTGCACCGAGGTCTGCCCGGAACACATTAAGATCACGGACAATGCGCTGATCCCGATGAAAGAGCGGGTGGTTGATCTCCGCTTCGACCCGCTGATTCGGCTCTTCCGGCGTAACCGAGGGTAGTCAGCGAAGAACCGGGGGGTTGGGCACCGGAGCGCCGAGATACTCGGCGTAGCGCCGGGCCCAGGTGCCGTCGTCCATCGCGCGACGCAGCACCGCGGTTACCCGTTCGCGGAGCACCGGGTCGCCCGGCGGCAGGCCGATGCCGTATTCGGTGCTCCCCATCACCAGGTAGGGACCCGCGATGCCCACCTTTGCGCTGCGCGCTGCGGTGATCTCGTAACCGCCGAGTGCGAGATCCGCTTCCCCCCGGCCCAGTGCAGCTTCCCGGCTACCCCCGGCCAGCGGCTTGAAGCTGGTGCGGGCGGGATCCACCCCCAAGTCATGGGTGATCAGATCAAGCATCGCGATGTCGAACCCGGTGTACTCGCCCGAACCTGGCGAGCGCTGCGCCAGACGAGGCGCTTCGGAGATAGCGACGATGAGCTTGCCCCGCCGGTCGATCCGGTCGATGGTCGGCGATCCGCTGCTCGCCGGGCGGGCTGGGACTACCGTGTCGAACGGGCTGCCAGCCACCGGGACAGGGTGATCGTGGAACAGTTCGGTGGCCCCGTTGACCGCCCGACCCAGCACCCACAACGTAGCGATCACGACGATCAAGAGCAGGACCAGCAGGCAACCGATCCGGCGCGGCCGCAGCCATCCACGCCGTCGCATGACATACAAGATCGACCGAAACCGGGCGACCGGCCGTCGGGTCACCGGTTGACTGCGCACGGCGACGACTCTAGGCGTCTCCGCAAGAGCAGTTGACCTCAGCCGTACTCTTGATCGAGTGCTGAGCTGCGCGGTGCGGCTGATGCGCGCCGGGTTCCTGCGCTACGCCACCTACCGCCAGGCCGTGGTCGCCGGGCTCGTCACCAACACGGTCTTCGGTTTCCTGCGCACCGCGATCGTGCTCACCGTCTTCGCCGGCTCGGCCCGGGTGGCCGGCTACGACCCGGCGTCGGCGATCACCTTCGTCTGGGTGGGGCAGGGCTTGCTGGCCGTTGTGATGATCTTCGGAGACGGCGAGCTGGCCGCCAGGGTACGAACCGGTCAGATCAGCGCAGACCTTCTGCGGCCCGTGGATCTGCAGGCGGCGCTGCTCGCCGAGGACCTGGGACGCGCCGGGTTCGCGATGCTGACCCGCTTTGCCGTGCCGGTGGTGATCGGCGGGTTGGCCTTCAAGCTGGCGTTGCCGACCTCACCTGGGCGATACCTGGTCTTTGCCGCCGGTGTGGTGCTCGCCGTGGTGGTCAGCTTCGGCCTGCGTTTCTTGCTCAACCTCACCGCGTTCTGGCTGCTCGACTCGCGCGGCGTTCTCAGCATCTACGCTGTCGTCGCGCCGCTACTGGCGGGCCTGATCATCCCCGTGCCGTACTTCCCTGGCTGGGCGGCGTCGGTACTGTCGGCGACACCGTTCCCCTCGATGGTCCAGACCCCGACCGACCTGCTGCTCGGGCGCGGCGACGCGGGCTGGCTGCTGGCCAGCCAGCTGCTATGGCTGGTGCTGCTGCTCGGCGCCGGCCGGTTGGTGCTGGCCCGGGCAGTGCGCCGGCTGGTGGTGCAGGGTGGCTGAGCGGCCGGGACTGGAGGCCTACTGCCGCCTGCTGGGCGGCGCGGTGCGCAGCCAGCTCGCCTACCCGGCGTCGTTCGGTCTACAACTCGTCGGCCAGGCCCTCGCGCAGGGTGTCGACCTCCTGGCGATCCTGGTGCTGTTCGGCCGGGTCGCCGCGATGGGCGGGTTCTCCCGCGACGAGGTCCTGCTGATCTACGGGCTGGCCTCGGTCGGCTTCGGACTGGCCGACCTGGCAGTCGGGCAACTGGACCAGCTCCCGGACCTGATCCGCAGCGGCCAGCTCGACGCGATGCTGCTGCGCCCGCTGAGCGTGCTCGGCCAGCTCTGCGCCGCCGATCTCGCGCTGCGGCGACTCGGCCGGGTGGTCGCCGGCGCGGTGACATTGGGCTACGCGCTGCTCGCGGTAGAGATCACCTGGACGCCCGCCCGGGTAGCGCTGGTGATCGTCTCTCCGCTGTCGGCCGCAGTGATCTTAGGTGCGATCTGGGTGGCGGCCGCATCGGTCTGCTTCTGGGTGGTGGACGGCCGGGAGCTTGCCAACAGCGTGACTTACGGGTCCAACGAGTTCACCAGTTACCCGATCACCATCTTCTCCGACTGGGTGCGCCGGCTGCTGGCATTCATCGTGCCCGGCGCGTTCGTGGCCTACTACCCGGTGCTCGGGCTGCTGGGCAAGCCCGATCCGCTAGGTCTGCCTGCCGTGTTGCGCTGGTGTGCCCCCCTGGCGGCGGTGACCGCCGCGACGCTGGTATGGCGGACGGGCCTACGGCGCTATGTGGGGACCGGCTCGTGAGGCCCTCGCCTCGGAGTCGAGCCGGCTCGCCAGCGGTCGAGACCCAGGACCTGCGCCGCGAGTTCCGCCGCCGGCGGTCCGATCCGGTGGTCGCCGTCGACAGCGTCACGTTGTCGATCGCTCCCGGCGAAGCCGTCGGGTTCCTCGGACCCAACGGCGCCGGCAAGTCGACGACGATCAAGATGCTGACCGGCATCCTGGTGCCAACCGCGGGCCACGTCCGGGTGTGCGGACTGGAGCCGGTGCGCCGGCGCCGCGAGCTCGCGCGCCGGATCGGCGTGGTGTTCGGCCAGCGCAGCCATCTGTGGTGGGACCTGCCGCTGGTGGAGAGCTTCGAGCTGCTGCGTGCCGTGCACCGGGTGCCGGCGGCGGTGTTCGCGGACCGGCTGGAGCGCCACGTCGAGCTGCTGGACATGGCGGGATTCCTGCGAACTCCCGTCCGGCAGCTGTCGCTCGGTCAGCGGATGCGGGGTGAGGTCACTGCCGCGCTGCTGCACGACCCCGAGTTGGTGGTGCTCGACGAGCCGACCATCGGGCTTGACCTGGCCAGCAAGGAACGGCTTCGCGGCTTCCTCGCCGGGGTCAACGCCGAGCGCGGTGTGACGCTGCTGCTCACCACGCATGACCTGCCCGACGTGGAACGGCTGTGCCGCCGGCTGGTGGTGATCGACCAGGGGCGGGTACTCGTCGACGGCGACCTCGACACGCTGCGGCGGCGCTTCGGCGGGGCACGCCAACTGGTGGTGGAGCTGGTGGAGCCGTCGGCCGCGCTGGACGGGCTGCCCGGCGTGCTCGCCGTGACGGTGGAGGCGGGCGGTCTGCGCCAGCGGCTGGCGTTCTCGCCCTCGCAGACGACGGCCGCCACGCTGATCGCCGACGTGGCCCGCCGGGTGGCGGTGCGCGACTTGACGGTGACCGAGCCGTCCATCGAGGATCTGGTGCGCACGTTGTACGCGAGCTGATCTCGGCGATCCGCGCCGCTCAGACGGCGAGCTCCGCGGTGATGAGGTGCGCATCCGGGGTCGGCAGCACCCGGCCGGTGCGTCGGCTGCGCCGTTCGAGGTAGCCGGCCAACAATGACAGCGCCGTGCACAAGGTGATGTAGACCGCGCCTATCACGAGTGCAGTGGGAATGATCGGGCGCCCGAATTCGGCGAGCCCACCGAGATACCGAGCCTCGTAAAGCAGCTCAGGGTAGGTGATGAGGAAACCCAACGCGGTGTCCTTCAGGAGAACGACGAGCTGGCTCACGATCGTCGGAAGCATGGCACGCACCGCTTGGGGGAGCAGCACCGCTCGCATCACCTGATTTTTGCGCAGACCTAATGCGTATGCGGCCTCGCGCTGGCCACGCGGTACCGACAGCATCCCGGCCCGGAATACCTCGGCGAGCACCGAACCGTTGTACAGCATCAGGCTTACCACGAGCGTCCAGAAGACACCCAGTTTGAGCCCGGCCTGCGGTGCTGCGTAGAACAAGAAGAAGATCATGACGACCAGCGGGATCGCCCGGAAGAACTCGACGATGGCGAGCGCCGGCGTGCGCAGCCACCAATGCTCAGACAGCCGGCCGACGGCAGACAGCAACCCGACCACAAGTGCTAGCACTGCCGCAACGACGAAGGCAGCCAGGGTGGCGCCCAGCGCTACGAGCAGCTGCACCTGAAGATCCTTGTAGAGCAGCCATTGCCATTTCGTACTCTCGAACTGACCGGTCTCCCAAAAACGGTAGCCGATGAAGCCGGCCAGCGCGACGATGCCGAAGGTGGCCAGCACGCCGAATGCCTTGTTCCGGGCCCGGGCCCGCGGACCGGGAAGGTCGTAGAGCGCCGAGGTCATCGGGCCACGCTCCACCGCTTCTCCAGGGCGCGCTGCGTGGCGGTCAGCGGGACGACGAGGATTCCGAATCCGATCGCGATCCAGAACATGCCGATGAGCAAAGGAGCGCCACGCTCGGACAGCGCCGGGGTGATCTGGCCGGCTTCGGCAACGGAGAAACCGGCCGCGATCGTGGTGTTCTTCAGCAGCGAGTTCAGCACACTGGTCAGCGGCGGCACTACGGATCTGATGGCTTGCGGGACAACGACCGTGGTGAGGGTCTGGATGAAG
>JBBPZY010000102.1:0-11173 GCA_038276315.1 Mycobacteriales bacterium | reverse complement strand
CCTCATCGCCGCGTTCCGGCTCACCGGATGGACCAACCTCAAACAAGCCCGCCGCCACTTCGCACACGGCATCCACCGATGCGTCGACCTCATCACCAAACCGCTCAAAACGGTCAAAAATCAAACATGACGGAGCCCTGCGTAACGTGTGGCCTGCGAGTTCCACGAACTGTCGTTACCAACGAGCCGGAGACGGCGCGTGCATTTGTGGCCGATGTTGGCCGTGCCGTGCATAAACCGTTCGGTGGTTCTGGTGTTATTGATGGTGACGGCTTCCGGCAAGTTTTCTGTACCATCGTCGATCCGGAGCAGTGCGACGATCCGAATATTTCGCGAACTATGCACCTATTCCAACAGTGGGTACCGGAAGATTACGAGGCGAGATTGACCGTCGTAGACGGTCAATTCTTCGCGGCCCGCATCGACGGCGACTCGGAAGCGGCACAGGTGGATTGGCGCTCCGCTTACGGGGCACTGATATACCAGGCGGTAGGCACTCCCGACATCGTCCGGTCCCGTGTCAGTGCCCTCCTGGACAGGCTCGGCCTACGATTCGGCGCTCTCGATTCCGTGGTCGCACCCGACGGTGAATGGTGGTTTTTGGAATGCAACTCCAATGGGCAATTGGCATGGATCGAAGACGAAACCGGGATGCCCATCGCCGGTGCCCTCGCTGACGCATTGGAAGGAAACTCGAAATGTGACGGACACTGAATTGCTCCACGCCAAGTTCATCGAAGCATTGGCCAACAGCGGCACCGTGTCGGACCCCGCATGGCTCGCAGCGTTCCGCGACATACCGCGCGATGTGTTCGTACCGTACCACTTTACTCAGACCTCCGATCAGCCCGGTTGGCTGCTGGTAGAGCGCCCCAGCCCCGAATGGTCGAAAGACGTCTACAGCGTTCGAGCGCTGATCACTCAGATCAATGGCAACGACGACAACGCGACCCTAGCTCGAAGCAGCCGCGTCGACGGCGTCGCCACCTCCGCCAGTAGTGCACCCACACTCATGGCGCTGATGCTCGAAGCACTCAACACCCACGACGGGGACCGGGTGCTCGAAGTGGGCACGGGCACCGGATTCAACGCGGCGCTTCTCTGCCACCGACTCGGCGCCGCGAACGTGACCAGCGTCGACGTCGACGCCGGCCTCGTGGACCGGGCGCGTGAACGACTAGCAACGCTGGGCTACTCACCTCATCTGGAAGCCACCGACGGCATCAAGGGATGCCTCGACCGGGCACCATTCGACCGGATCATTGCCACGGTCGGTATCGCCCGTGTACCCGGCGCATGGATCCAGCAGACGACGCCCGGTGGAAAGATCCTCGTACCCTTGGACCTCACTGGCAGCGCCGGGTTGCTGGCGCTGCTCACCGTCGACGCCGACGGGACCGCCGAGGGACCTTTCCTCCCCGACTACGGCGGATTCATGCCTACTCGCGCCAACCAGCACCAGCCCATGGATGTGTTGTCCACGGTCGGCGATAACGACGGAGACCAACGCGAAACGGTCCTATCCGTGGACGCGGTGACCAACCCCGGTGATCCGTTCCAATTCTTCGCCGCGTTGGCCGTCGGCGGCTACGATTGGCTCGAATTCATCCCCAACGACGGTAGCCCGAACGAAACCTGGCTAACCCAACCGAATGGATCGTGGGTATGCCACACCAACGCGAACGGCACCCAGACCGTCCGCCAAGGCGGACCCCTGCGGTTGTGGGACGACATCGAAACCGCGCACCTGACCTGGCAACAACTAGGCCAACCCGCCCGCCAACGGTTAGGCCTGACCGTCCACGATCGACGGCACACCATCTGGCTGGACGAACCCCACAACCTCCTACGGACCTCGCCGTTTACTGAGCAAACTTCTCTTATCTAGCTTTTAGTGGCTATCCGAAATAAGCACACGTCGTGAGCTTATCCGGGTATAGCAGGAATTGCTGCCGCCATTCGAGTGTTAGCGTGCGGCGGCTCTTGACTTACGCTTTAATCGCTTCTCGGCTTATCCGAGTGACCTCAGCTAATAGCTGATCACGGAGAGACTCGTAGATCGCTACGACCTCCCGTCGCGCTGTTCAGCGGTCCAGTTGTCCGGCCCACGCGCTCAGACGGCGTACCGGCCGGTGGGAGACAGTATCGCCGGGTCGGGCCGGATACTGGTTCGATCCCAGTATCGCCCGCCGCAGAGGCCTGCGAGCCGAGTAGGCAGGGCGGAAAAGTTGTGGTTTATTTGTGCCTGTTCGCCCGCTATGCTCAGCTTCTGTGCGCGGATCTCGGGAGAACGACGACCTGGTCCCCCTGCACGAGCCGTTCGAGACGGCTCTCCGCGGCTTCAACCGAAGACAGGTCCTGGAGCACCTCGACTCCCTCGATGGCCGCATCGCGGTGGTCGCGGCCGATCGGGATGCAGCTCTGACCCAGGTCGCCGAGCTCAGCAAGGTGATGAGTGATCTCCGGTTGCAGAGCGAGCTACTGGAATATCTACGCCGGGAGGCTCAAGCGGCGAGTGCGCGGGTTGAGCGGGTCCTGGCTACCCCCATGGCCGAGGCCAGCGCCCGGATCCAGCGGATCATGGCGCTGGCGGAGGAGGAGGCGGTCGAGCTTAAAGCCACTGCCGAGGCAGAGATCGCCGCTGAAAGGGCTCGTGCCGACCAGGGGCTCGCCGAGCTGAAAGCAAGCGCGGACGAGCGGATCGCGAGACTGCGAGCGCATGCCAGCCGCGAGGCCAAGTCGCTACTCGAGCATGCGAGACGGCAGTGCGATCAACTTGAGGCGGATTCCGCCGCGCGCCGGGAGGCCGCCGAGCAGGACGCGGCGCAGACGATTGCGAAACGTGAGGCCACAGCGAATGCCGGAATCCGGGACAGCGAGCTGCGCAGCATCGCCCATTTGCACCTCATGCACCGGTTGATTGGCCAGCAGCTGTCGACCCGGGCGTGCGCGGTTGAACGCGACGAGTCGGCGTTGCGCGAGCTGCGGGCGCAGGTTGCCAACGACGTGATCGCGCTCGAGGCGTTGCGCACCGAGGTAACCGCTGCATTGGCCGCGACCTACCAGGCTTTGACCGAGGCGCTCGGGCAGGTCGGCAGGACCGCGATAGACGCGGTTCCGGTGGACAGGAGCCCGGTGGAACGTGCCGAGATTCCCGCATCTCCGGTACCGACCCAGCGCGGTGCCGAGGGCGGGACGGTGTACCTGCTCAACGCCAGCGCCGAGGACCGGCGGTCGCCGCGCGCTCCCAGCTGACCGCCGACCTGCCGGCCGCGATTCGCCAAGGCATCGGAGCCGGATCGTCGCCGGTAGAGATCATGCTCACGGCAGGCTCACCGGGAGGGTGTCAGCATCGCCAGGCCACCGCTGACCTGGATGCGAGGAGAGTCTGTGCGCCACCGGATACTGCGGTGTCTGGGAGCGCCCATAATGCTGCTGGCGGCGCTGGTGGGCGGCTGCACCGCAGGACCCTCGGATCGGCCCGCAGTGGCGGTGCGGGACGCCAACCTACCTCCGCAACACATCCAGCAGGCTCTGCCCAGCAGCCCGCCGCTGCCACCGGCTGGCGATTACTACCGTAATTCGCTGCCCTGGCGAGACTGCACCGACGCGATCAACGGTGCGCTCGGCACGGCCAGCCCACGACGGGTGGAGTGCAGCGAGCTTCGCGTCGATGCCACGGCTGGCAGACCACTATTCGGCAACTCTCTGCATCTGGACGTCACCAGGGTCGGCGACGGGCCGGCCCCGCTTGTCGTGATCGGCGAGGCGGCCGGGGAGCCCGGAACGGTCCGGGCAGCCCGGCTAGCCCAGCAACTTCCCCCCGCCCTCCTGGACCGTTTCACGCTGATCGGGATGGCCCGCCGGGGCACCGGGCCGAGTGAACCGCTGGACTGCATACCGAAAACCACGCGCAATCAGATAGTCGGCATCGACCCTGCCCCGAGCCAGCCCGGACAGCTGGATTCGCTGCTTGACATCACTCGCGTCGCGATTGAGACCTGTGTGCAGGATCTCGGTGAGGTGCTCACCACGATTAGCTCCACCGGCACAGCTGACGACCTCGAGCAGCTCCGGGTCGCCCTTAACGCGCCGGTGCTCAACGTGATCTCGCAGGGTGAGGCGTCCCGGGCGGTCACCGAGTTCCTGCGCCGATACCCCGCCTCGGTGGGGCGGGTGGTTCTCGACGGAGCCGTAGATCCCACCCTCGACGACGTGGCCGCCGCGGAGGCCACGATGGTCGCCGCGGACGCCGGCTACACGGCGTTCGCCGCCGACTGCGTGGCCCGAGGCTGCCCGCTGGGAGCCGACCCGCGCGGCGCCCTGCTGGCCATCGCAGCGGTGCTGCGTCAGAATCCTCTCCAGGTCGGCTGGCAGCTGATCACCGCAGGCATCGCCTATCAGGCTGTGCTCGAGACCGTCGGTGATCCGGAGCGCTGGCCACAGCTGTCCCATGCACTGGCAGCTGCCCGCGACGGAAACGGCGCCGAGCTGGCCGCGCTCGTGACGCCGATACTGACCACTGACCGCGGACTGCCCGCGCGTTTCGACCCGGCATTGGCAACGCACTGCAACGACACTCCCACCAGGGTGCCCCCCGAGCGCGCCCACCAGCTGGCGAGCCAGTGGCAGCAGCGTTCCCGGCTGTTCGGACCGCTGTTCGCGGGCCGGTTGCTGCTGTGTAGCGCGTGGCCGGTGCCCTCGCCGCCACCTGCGTCGGAGGACCGGGCGCTGCCCCCCGTGCTTGTGGTGGCCACCGCCGGCGACCCGGTGACCCCAGCCGAAGGGGCCAGGCGCACCGCACAGTCCATGCCGTCAGCGACGCTTGTGACCTGGCAAGGCCAGGCACATGACGCGCTAGCTCATAGCCCTTGTGTGGTCGACCTGGTCACCCGCTTCCTGACGGATGCCTCAGTACCTCGGCAAGGCACGCTGTGCCCGCCGTGAGCGGCGAGGTGGTGGCAGCGCTGCACGGGGTGCTTCGACCGGCGCCTGCCGGTCACGACAGCTGGGCCTAGTCGGAAATGCCTTCGTCGCTAGGTCGCTTAGCGCGGCTCGGCTGTACACGCAACGGCTCACCTGGCATTTTCGGGTATTCGGGTGGGTAGGGCAAGTCACCGAGGCCGTGGTCGCGCTCGTCACGCAGCGCCCACTCCAGCAGCAGCTCCAAGCCGAAGGCCGCACTGTCCAGCCCGGCATGCGGGTCGCCCCGCTGCGCGAGCAGCCCGGGCACCGTGAGCACGTCAAAATCGTCCGGGTGCACCTCCGCCAGGTCGTCCCAGTGCACGGGCATCGACACCGTGGCGCGCGGGGTGCCGCGCACCGACCAGGCCGAGGCGATCGTGCGGTCCCGCGCTGCCTGGTTGAAGTCGAGAAACACGCGCTGGCCGCGCTCTTCCTTCCACCACGACACGGTGGCCTGGCGCGGGATCCGTCGCGCCACCTCCCGCGCCAGTGCGATCACCGCCCGGCGGACTTCCACGAACGACCACTGCGCGCGGATCCGTACCGCGACGTGAATCCCCCGGCCGCCGGAGGTCTTGGGGTAACCGACCAGTCGCGCCTCAGCCAGCACCTCTCGCAGTACCGCGGCCACCGCGGCGGCGTCGGCGAAGCCGGTCCCCGGCTGCGGGTCGAGGTCTACCCGCAGCTCATCGGGATGATCTACTCGGGGGCGGCGCACCGGCCACGGATGAAAGTCGAACGTGCCCAGGTTCGCCGCCCAGGCGAGCACCGCAGGCTCAGTGGGACAGATCTCGCTGGCGGTGCGTCCGGACGGGAAGGTGATCTCCACCGAATCCACCCAGTCCGGGGCACCCCTGGGGACCCGTTTGGCGTAGAAGGCTTCTCCGGTGACGCCGTCGACGAAGCGCTTCAATGTGACCGGGCGCTGCGCGAGCACTGCCAGCAAGGGCTCGGACACAGCGAGGTAGTACTCCACGATTTGCCGCTTCGTGATGCCGCGGTCGGGAAAGTACATCTTGTCCGGGTGGGATACCCGCACAGTGCGCTCGCCCGCAGGGCCAGGCACCGTGAGTTCCAGCGCGTCACCGCGAGCCACAATCGGAAAACTACCGCATAACGGCTACCGTGGGACCGTGGTGCGCAGCGAACCGCAACCCGACTGGCCGGGCGGCGAGTATGGAGCCAGCCGGCAGGCCGATGCGCAGGAGCGACGTCGGCTGAACGACGACCTGATCGGGCTGGACCGCGACGATCCCGAGGTGCGGGCCTTTTCCGAGCATCTGGACCGCGCCCACCGGTTGCGTTCCGGGTTCACCGTCGAGGGCTACTTGTCTGGGGTCAGCGATTTCGCGGAGTCGGTCAACCGTGCGGAGGGCTCTCGCCGGTTAGCCGCCCTCCTGGTGGTTGTACTGATCCTGCTCGGCGTAGCCGTCACACTGTGGCAGGCAGCGACGTTCGTCCTCACCGCCTTGCTCGGGTAAGGCCGCGTACCGTATTGGCATGGACCCGGTGAAGGGTGTGACGCCCAAGGTCGTCAAGTCCGACGCCCAGTGGCGCGAGCAGCTCACCCCGCAGGAATACGCCGTGTTGCGCCAAGCAGGCACTGAGCCTCCAGGGACCGGCGAGTACGAACACACCAAGGCCCCAGGCGTCTATGAGTGCCGGGCCTGCGGAGCGGAGTTGTTCCGCAGCGACCACAAGTTCGAGTCGCATTGCGGGTGGCCGTCGTTCTTCACCCCGCTGGCCGGTGACGCGGTGTTGCTGCGTGAGGACCGCAGCATGTTCTCCAAGCGCATCGAGGTGCTCTGCGCCACCTGCCACAGCCATCTGGGACACGTCTTCGAGGGCGAGGGTTACCAGACCCCCACCGATCAGCGCTACTGCATCAACGCAATCTCGCTGCGGTTGGTGCCTGACGAAGCTGCGTCCTAAGGCAACCCGGTTACCAGCTCGGCAACGGGCACCCGGGGACCCGTGAAGAACGGCACCTCCTCGCGGACATGGCGGCGCGCCCGGCTGGCCCGCAGCGCGCGCATCAGGTCGACGATGCGGGGCAGTTCGTCAGCCTCGAACGCCAGGATCCACTCGTAGTCGCTCAGTGCGAACGAGGCAACCGTGTTGGCCCGCACGTCGGGATAGTCGCGCGCCTGCATTCCGTGTTCGGCGAGCAGCTCCCGGCGTTCGGCGTCGGGCAGCAGATACCACTCGTAAGACCGCACGAACGGGTAGACGCAGACGTACCTCTTAGGCTCCTCACCGGCCAGAAACGCCGGCACATGGCTCTTGTTGAACTCCGCGGGTCGATTCAACGCCACCGTCGACCACACCGGCACGCTAACCCGGCCCAGCGCGGTGGCGCGGCGCAGGTCGGCGTATCCGGCCTGCAGCGTCTCGATCTCCTCGGCGTGCCACCAGATCATCCAGTCCGCGTCGGCGCGCAGGCCGGCAAGATCGTAGACCCCACGGACCGCCACTCCCTTACCCTCCAGTGTCTCGAGGTACTGCTGTACCTCGCGGGCAGGTTCAGAGCGGTCAGCGGGCAGCTTCCCGGGCTGGACCCGGAAAACCGACCACATAGTGTAGCGAATGGTGGAGTTCAGTGCGGAGTAGTCCAGGCGAGTCATGGGCCCATTGTCCCACCGGGTACTGCAACGTCGCCGCGCGCTGCATGAGATGCCCAACGGTTGTTCAGATAACCGACGATGCGGCGGGCCGCGGTGTTGGCGGTGCCGATGCACGCCGGAAGGCCGACCCCATGCAAGGTGGCGCCCGCGACCGCGAGCCCAGCCGACCCGGCTATTTCCCGCTCGAGGACAGCGACCGCGTCGAGGTGTCCGGGCGCGTACTGCGGTAGCCCTCCCCCCCACCGCGCCACCACGGTGGCCACCGGCGTCGCGGTGATCCCGGTGAGCGCGGCGAGATCAGCGCGTACCGCGTCGACCAGTTCGGCGTCGTCACGTTGTAAGACCCGGGCCTCGCCGTGGCGGCCCATCGAGGCGCGAACCAGCACCACCTCCGCCGAGCGGGCGTGCGCCCACTTGCGCCCGGAGAAGGTGAACGCCTTGACCGACAACGTCTTTTCTTGAGGCCCGCTGGCGGCCACCAGCACGCCGGAGCTCTCTGGCAGAGCCTGTGCGGCGATCCAAGGCAGGGCGAGACCGACCACCGCGGAGGAAGCGACCTCGACCCGGCTTGCCGCAGCCGAGGCCGCAGGCAGCGGATCGGCCAGCAGCCGGCGCAAGGCGGGAGCTGGGACCGCGAGCACCACCGCGTCGACGTCGAGCTGTTCGCCCTCGCCAGTCGGGCCCAGCTCCAGCCGCCAGCCGTGCGGTGTGCGAGCCAGCCCGCGCACTGGCCGCCCGAGCCTCGGGTGCACCGCCGAACCCGCCACCAGCGCGTCCACCAGACGCTCGAACCCACCGCTCAGGGTGCCGAACACCGGGCCGCCGCCGGTCGGCCGCCGGCCAGCGGTCAAGGCCACACAGGCCGCGGCGAGCAGCGATCCGGCGCCGCGGTCCAGCGCGGTGGCCACCGCCGGCAGCGTGGCGCGCAGTCCGAGCGCATCGGCGCGCCCGGCATATACCCCGCCCAGCAGTGGGTCAACCAGCCGATCGACCAACTCGTCACCGGCACGCTCGCGCAGCAGTAGCCCGACCGCGGCGTCTCGCCCGGCCTCCCAGCGCAGCGGCATCGTAGGTTCCGCGGCCACCCGCGCCGTCCCCTGCGCAGACAACAGGTCGGCGACGTCGGCGGCCGCGCCGGGCAGGCCGAGCATCGTGCGGGTGGGTAGCGGCACGGTGCGCCCTTCGGCCCGGACCGTGGGAGCCGCCGAAGTGGGGTGCCGGAGCTGCGCCCCGAGCCCTAGCTCCTCGATCAGCTCGACCGCCTCCGGCCGTCGCACCAGGAAAGCCTCGGCACCCACGTCAAGGGCCACACCGCCGAGCTCCACGGTGCGCAACGCACCGCCCAGCCGCCGTGAGCCCTCGATTATTTCGATCTCGACAGCCGACCCGAGCAGTGTGCGCAACCGATACGCCGTGGTCAGCCCGGAGATTCCGCCACCGACCACAGCAACCCGGGTGATGCTCACTGCGAGTGCGCCAGCTCCACGATGCGAGTCAGCATGTCCGGGTCGGTTCCTGGCAGGACGCCGTGACCGAGGTTGAGCACGTGGGCGTCGGCCGCGCATCCCTCAACGATCACCCGGCGCACCTCTCGCTCGACGGCCGGCCAACCGGCCAGCAACACGGCCGGATCAAGGTTCCCCTGGAGCACGAGTGGGCCGTGCGTTGGTGCGGCCCGCAGTCGCTGCGCAGCCACGTCCAGGGGAATTCGCCAGTCCACCCCGACGACGTCCGCGCCGGCTTGAGCCATCGCGCCGAGCAGCTCTCCGGTGCCCACCCCGAAGTGGATCCGCGGCAGGCCGGTGTCGGCCAAGCCGGCCAACACCAGCTCCGAATGTGGAAGCACGAACTGCCGGTACTCGCGTTGCGACAGCGCGCCAGCCCACGAGTCGAACAGCTGAACCGCGTCCACCCCGGCGGCGGCCTGCACCCGGAGGAAGGTCAGGGTGAGCTCGGCGAGCCGGCCCAGTAGGGCGTGCCAGACGTCGGGCTCGGAGTGCATGAGCGCCTTGGTGCGCTCATGATGGCGGCTCGGTCCGCCCTCGACGAGGTAGGACGCAAGCGTGAACGGGGCCCCGGCGAAGCCGATCAACGGGGTCTGCCCCAACTCGGCGACCAGCAGCCGCACCGCAGCGGCCACCGGCTCTACTGCATCGGGCTCGAGTACCGGCAACGCCATGACATCAGCGGCGCTGCGCACCGGCTTGTCCACCACCGGACCAGTGCCCGGCACGATGTCCAGCCCGACGCCAGCGGCGTGCAGAGGCACCATGATGTCGCTGAACAGGATCGCAGCGTCCACGCCGTGCCGGCGCACGGGCTGCAGCGTGATCTCGCACACCAGTTCCGGAGTCATGCAGGCCTGCAGCATCGGCTGATCAGCTCGCAGCTTGCGGTACTCGGGCAGCGATCGCCCGGCCTGCCTCATAAACCACACCGGCAGACGATTCGGGCGCTGCCCCCGGGCGGCGACCAGCAGCGGTGCGTCGGAAAGTAGCCGACGACCGGTGGCCGGCTCAGTAGTCCTGGTCATCTCGGCCATCATCGTCGCACGGGCTGGCTTTCCCGTATCGAACGCCCTGGATAATGCGACACCGCGTATCCAATACCGCTGGACAGCGGCGTTTCGGCGAGACTGTCGGCGATAGTCCTCCTACAGTTCCGGATGTGCCCAATCTGGCCGACGCCCCGGAGACTTTCCGCAAAGCAGTGATCTCGCTCAGCGCTGTGCGGCCGCGCTCGGAGATGCGGTTGGAACCGATTCCGGCTCCGCGCCGACTTGCGCCGTGGGCCTACGCCTGGGGTCTTGAGCTTCCCGGTGCCGGCTACGCGTCGGCGACCGGTCGGCTTGTGCTCCTGCACGACCCCGATGGCCAAGACGGTTGGGACAGCACTCTGCGACTGGTCGGCTTCGTCCGCGCCGAGCTCGACACCGAGTTGGCTGAGGATCCGCTGCTTGCAGCCGTGAGCTGGTCCTGGCTCGCCGACGCGCTGGACAGCGCGGATGCCGAGTACACCGCACTCGGGGGCACCGTCACCCAGACCTCATCAACGCGGTTCGGCGCTATCGCGGGTCGCGAGCGGACCAATGACATCGAGTTGCGGGCATCGTGGACACCGGTCGGCGACGGCCTGACGGCGCACGCGGTGGCCTTCTGCGAGCTGATCGCCGCAGCCGCCGGACTACCCCCGGTCGGGGTGGTAACTCTCAGCAAGCGACTCGGGCTGAGTATGTAACCGGCATGCCCCGTATGGCGGCGCGCCACATATGCGTAGTTAGACTGAATCGTCCAGTATGCCATGGCCGTTACCTGGCCTTGCCCACTCTCCCCTGATTGGGCGACCGCCGATGGCGGCTTTACGGGCAGATCGGCAAGAAGGTTAACGCAGCGGGCCCCGTTAGCCCGCTTGGGCGGCTAGTCTCGCCCCTACGACACCATCCCCGGTCGAGTGGCGGCGCGGTTACTCGGACGGGGTCCCGGTGCGGTCGGGGGCACGACCGACTCCAGGAGGTAGCTACGTGGCTGCTGTCGGATATGGCTCGACCGTCAGGTCGGCGCCGTCCGGCGCCGTGCCGGCGTCAT
>JBBPZY010000101.1:0-11317 GCA_038276315.1 Mycobacteriales bacterium | reverse complement strand
GTCGGTGGGGGGCTTGTCGGTGGGGGGCTTGTCGGTGGGGGGCTTGTCGGTGGGGGGCTTGTCGGTGGGGGGCTTGTCGGTGGGGGGCTTGTCGGTGGCAGCTTGCTGGGCGGCGGCCTGTTGGGCGGCAGCTTGCTGGGCGGCGGCCTGTTGGGCGGCAGCTTGCTGGGCGGCGACAGCGGCTCCATTGGTCAGTGCGGCAATGGGAACCGTGCGGATGGCCAGGTTGCCAACGCTGCTCGAGCTCTCGACGCTGCTATTTCCTGCGTCCGGGGCGATGGCGGTTTCAGGTGCCGAGGCATCGGGCGTCCCGGTGTCTGCTGGGATGGCACCGCTGTAGGGGGTCACGAATCGCAGGGAAACCACGCCCATTGCCAGCACGAGGGCAAGGAGCCAGGCCGCGGTGACCGGCTTCGCCCGCCAGGAGCTGAACCGGTGCCACTCGAACCTGGCAGGTTCGGTCTCAAGCGGTATGGCGGGCATGTCGGACGCGGTGATCCCGGCCGCCGAGGTGGTTACAACTTCTTCCCGGCTCGGCGCGGCCGGGGGGATGGAGGTTTCAGCAGTGGCGAATCTGCCGCGGTCCAGCAGTCCGAGACCAGTGGCCCGCTCGACTGGCCGCGACGTGGTCAGCATCTGGCGGAGCAACGCGATCGCGTAGCCGAGCAGGAGGCCCAGGACGGCACCTGCGGCCAGGTTCAACGCCGGGCGCGGCGAGATCGGGTGCAGGGGCAACTGTGCGGTCTCGACCACCCGGGTGGTCACGGTGGGGGGAGCCCCGAGGTTGTCGACAGGCTTTTCGAGTTGTGCGAGGAGCGCGACGGATTCTACGCCGACAGCGTCAGCGATCTGCTGCGCTCGGTAGGGCGATGTGTCGGTCACGGTCGTGGTGATCAGCACGGTTTGTGGCTGCGCGGTGGCGGTAATTTGGTCGGGTGCGATAACGATATGGAGCCGCTTGCTGACCTGGGTGCGGATGAAATCACTCGTGATCAGCTCTGTGTAGGTCTTCACCTTCTCCGTGGACAGCTGGTTGCCTTGGTAGGCCCTACTGGCGTCGTTCTGCAATCCCTGAGCTGAAACGAACAATGTGGTGCTTGCGGCATACCTCGGGGTGGACAGCGAGGTGAATGCTGCTCCGCACAGCAGACCAAAGACGAGGCCGCCGGCCAGAAGCCAGCTCCTGAGCGCTTTTATGTACTCACGTAGAGTCACGAGTCGGTCTCCTCACCATTACCGCGAACTGATTGTTAAAGCGAAAAAACGCGGTCTTCTGCTACAAACATGCGCGTTCTTCACCTGGATGGCCTAACACCGGAGGGGAAGCGCTCCAGGCGCGAACACACGGCGCTTGCTGACACGGGACCTGGTGGAGCAGCTAGATGCCCACGATGGTGTCGCCGTCGAGGAGGCATTCCAGCTGTTCCAGCCGGAGTTGGTGAACGGTGGTGGCGACGCGATTCGCCTAGACCGACGAGGTTCCGCGGCCCGGGCGCTTGCCTAAGTGCACGGTGGATCGGATAAAGTTGATCACACGCCGCGATGTGTCCGAAATGAGGTATTCCGCCGGTATCGCAGGACGGCCTTCCTGCTCGTACTGATCGAGGACGATCGCCACCGCGTCGACGATGGCATCGGTATCGATGCCGGTGCACACGATGCCCCCGGTGTCGATGGCCTCAGGCCGCTCGATGCTGTCCCGAAGCGTCACCGCGGGGAACCCCAGCATGGTGGATTCCTCGCTGATGGTCCCACTGTCGGAGAGCACCACCCGCGCCGACTGCTGGAGCCGGACGTAATCGGTGAATCCGAACGGTGGGTGGAGAATCAGCTTCTCTGTGAGTTCCGTCGGTTGGTGTTCGAGGCGCTTGCGCGTCCGGGGATGGGTTGACACCAGTACGGGAAGCCCGTACGCTTCACCTAGCGCCCGCAGCGCCGCAAGCACGCTGGACAATCGTGCTGGATTGTCCACGTTCTCTTCCCGGTGCAGGCTGACGAGCATGTACTCGTCATCCACCAAACCCTGCCGGCGCAGGGCATCGCTGCTCGCTATCGCCGCCTGGTGGTGGTCGAGAACCTCCCGCATGGGAGATCCGGTGAGCACGATCCGGCTGGGGTGGATCCCCTCGCTGAGCAGGTTGCGGCGCGCGTGTTCGGTGTAGACCAGGTTGTAGTCGGCGACGTGGTCGACCAAGCGGCGGTTGACCTCCTCGGGCACGTTCTCGTCGAAGCAGCGGTTCCCGGCTTCCATGTGATAGACGGGGATCTTCATCCGCCGCGCCATGACCGCCGAGATGCAGCTGTTGGTATCACCGAGCACAAGCATCGCGTGCGGTCGCTCCCGTTCGAGCACACCCTCGGTCTTGGCCAGAATGTCACCAAGCGTGGCGCCGAGCGAGGAAGTGTCCACATTGAGGAAGTGGTCGGGGCGGCGCAGGCCGAGGTCTTCAAAGAAGATCTCGTTGAGCTCGAAGTCATAATTCTGACCGGTGTGTATCACGACGTGCGCGGTGCTGCGATCCAGTCGGGCGACGAGCCGAGACAGCCGGATCATCTCGGGCCGCGTGCCCATGACGGTGACCACCTTGATGGGTCGCGGGGAGCTCACACGTCCTCCGGATACCGTGAGGGAACCTGTCATGAGGTGACTTCAATCGGGAGCCGACCGGCCTGGATCAGCTCGCCCTGCACTTCGGGCAAGGTCAGCAGCAGCTTCTCGATTCCGTCCACGTCGAGTCGGACCGTGGTGTGTGAGTCGTAGTCCGCCAGCCGCGCCTGCTCAGGGTTGCCCTCGTCGAAATATAGGCCATAATTCAGGTCGCGGGCGTCCGCAGGAATCTGGAAGTAGTCGCCGTGGTCTTTCGCTCGGGCGAGCTCCTCGCGGCTCGCGAGGCTTTCGGACATCTTCTCGCCGTGTCGGATTCCGATGACGCCGACCTCCGGGCAAATGCCGAACAGGTTGCCGAGCGCGACGACGAGGTCGGCGAGCGTGCCGGCCGCCGCCTTGCGGATGAACAGGTCACCCTGGCGGGCATGGGCGAAGGCATACTCGACCAGATCGACCGACTCGGCCAGCGACATCATGAAACGCGTCATGCTCGGGTGCGTGATGGTCACCCGCTTGCCCGCCGTCAGCTGCCGGATGAATAACGGGATCACCGACCCCCGCGAGTACATCACGTTGCCGTACCGGACGCAGGACACGATCGTCTCGGCGTTGGGGTTGTTGAGCCCGTGCGATTGGGCGATCTTCTCCATCATCGCCTTGGTCATGCCCATCGCGTTGATCGGGTACACCGCTTTGTCGGTGGACAGGAACACCAGCGAGCGCACGCTGTTGCTCTCGCAGGCACGCACCACGTTGTCGCTGCCCACGATGTTGGTTCGTACCGCTTCCATGGGGAAGAATTCGCACGAGGGAACCTGCTTCAGTGCCGCGGCGTGAAAGACCAGGTCTACATCGCGGCTGGCCCGCTCGACGCTGAGGTAGTCGCGGACGTCCCCGACGTAGAACCGGACCCGGGAGTCGCCCAGCTCCTGCCGCATCTGGTCGTGTTTCGCCTCGTCCCGACTGAGCACCCGCACCTCGGCGACGTCGGTTGCCAACATGCGACGCACCATCGTCTGCCCGAACGAGCCGGTTCCGCCAGTCACCAGCGCACGCTTGCCAGCGTAGAACGTGATCATGCCCGCCTCCTTAGGGTCGTCGAGCGGGCCGCGTCGGCCAGGATGGCCTCCAGGCTCTCCATCGCCGCGGCCGACGACATGTTCGTCCTGTAGTAGTCCCACGCCGCTCGTCCCTTCTGCAGGCGAGCAGGCTCGCCCTCCGCGCAGGCGAGCCGGAACATATCGGCGAGTGCTCGCGGGCTCTCCGGCTCGCACGAGAAGCCGAAGCCGCCCTCGGCACACATCTTGGCGACATCACCCTGCACCGTCGTGATGATCGGACAGCCGGCAGACAAGGCATCCCCGACCTTGGAGGGGATCGTCGCCCTGAACAGCGGCCGGTCCTTGAGCGTCACGATCTGGTAGTCCGAGGCCGCATAGATTGGCGGCATCTCGGCGCTGTCGACGCGGTCGAAAAACCGGATGTTGGTCGCGTGCAGCTCGACGGCGAGCCGCCGGACCGCCGTGCTGGCGGTACCCGATCCGACGATCGCCACATCCAGCGGCGAGTCCTCCTGGCATATTGCCGCGGCCCTCACGATGGTCTCGACATCCTGCATTTGACCGACGTTGCCGGCGAACACTGCTAGCGTCCGACCGGGTCGGCCGAGCCGGGCGCGGACAGCTGCGTCGAAGGCCGGCGGAGCCGGACGTTCATCCCCGCACCAGTTATAGATGACGGAGACCTTGTCGGCCGGGACGCCGCGGTCGACAAGGGTCTGCTTCATGCTCGGCGCAATGGCTATCAGGTGGGCAGCGCGCCGGTAAAGGAACCGGAGAGCTCCGCTGAGGGTGCTAGACAGCAGCGGCCGAACCAATGGGCCGCCCGCCATCCCGGACTCCAGCACGGAATCGGGCCACAGGTCCAGGACATGCAAGACGTAAGGGCGGCCACGCAGCGCGTGCCCCACGGCAGCGGCAGCCGCGGCCGTCATGGGAGTGGCGTAGGCGTAGACGACATCGCAGTCGTTGAGGAAACCGACCGCGGCGGTCGAGGTGGACGCGAAGCTCAGGAGATTGACGGCACGCTTGATGCCGTTGGTGTCGTGGCTCGGATACAGTGGAACGCGGCGCACCTGGACGAGTCCGTCGACCTCGCGGTGGGACCACCGCTGCCGGTAACCGGCATAAATTTTGCCGGTGGGGTAGTTGGGGAAGCCCGTCAGGACCTTGACCTCATGGCCCCGCTCCGACAGCTGGACTGCGGTCGGTGACGGGTTCGGCCCTTTTTCAGGTGAGTACCACTGGGTAACAATCCCGATCTTCACTGGATGTACGCCCCTGTATCAGGTTGCTTCGGGGGCACCTGTGAGACGGCGCCCAGGTCGGATCGGACAATGCACCGTCTGCCGTGGTGATCGTGCGGTGGCCGATGCCGCCCTCTGACGGACATATCGGGGAGTCTGTTCGACTGTTACGCTCATTCGGGTGGTCTTCTGAGGTAAGACAACAAGGAGTCGACCCTTGGAGAGCGTTATTGAGTCATCCGCGCCGTGTGAGTGGACAGATCGGAAACGGGTTGTAACGGCGTGTGTTCGCGCCTCGCTCAGAAGTGGGAGGTGGTGCGCGGGTGCCCGTCGACGGACATCCCACCGATTTGTGCCGCGGAAGGAGACACGTGCCCAGGAACAGAACGACAGTCGGCCAGCAGCCGGCGTCGATGGCGGACTTGCAACAGAGTGGTCACGGGGAGGGCCACGACTACGCTGCCGGCTCACCCCACATCCGGCACCACGCCCTGCGGAGCACCATCGTGGCGACCCTGCAGGATGTCGTGGGCGAGGTGCTCGATGCTCGGGGATCCTGCCGCGTGCTGGAGGTTGGCGCCGGGCACGGGGTCTTCACCGACCACCTGGCCGCCATGGGTGCGCAGGTGGTGGTCACGGAAATGAGTGCGCCCAGTGCCCGGGTGTTGCAGGACCGGTATCGCTACAACGATCGGGTTCAGGTGGTGCTGGACCAGGACGGGAACCCCGCCAGCCGTGCTGAGCCGGTCGACGTTGTCGTCTGCGTGTCCATCCTGCACCATATCCCCGACTACCTGTCCGCCGTTCGCTCCCACATCGAACAGATCGCCCCTGGCGGCGCATTCGTGAGCTTTCAGGACCCGCTCTGGTACGCCCGTCGATCGCGCATGTCCCGACTGGTCGAACGCGCTGCGTACCTCATGTGGCGGTTGCCCCAAGGTGAGTTCTGGCGCGGGGTGGCGAGCGTGGGACGGCGGCTGCGGGGTGAGCTGGACGAGACGAAGATCTCCGACATGGTCGAATACCACGTCGTTCGTGACGGTGTCGACCAAGTCGCGCTGCAAGAGCTGCTCCGACCGCACTTCGCAGCGGTGCGACTGGTGACCTACTGGTCGACGCAGGCGGATTGGACCCAAGCGTTGGGCAACCGTTTCGGCCTATCCACCACCTTCGGCCTGATCGCTCGGAAGCGCCACTGAGACCACCGGGTTCGGCTTCTGGGCATGCATCGCGACCAGTGGGGTAACGCAGCGACACAGCCGCCCGATGCACTCCCTGGAGGAAGGAGCGTCGACCATGGTCGGTTTGGCACCGAGCCGTGGAGCCACTCTCCGCAACTTCGTCGCGGTCACCGGATCTACCCTGCTGGGCGGTCTGCTGAACGCGCTGCTCATCGTACTGGCCGCGCGCCGCGGCGAGGTCGCTGAGATCGCTGCCTACAGCGTCATGACCGCCGTGCTGGCGATCATCGGACTAGTGTTCGGTGGTGGATCCGGGCTACTCTACCTCAGCGGGACCGAAGACGAGCGGTGCGCAGTGCGGAGCCAGCGGATGCTCGCGGTCTTTCCTGCACTCGTGCTTACTGCCGTGGTCATCACCGTCTTCTACAGCGCTCGGGGCTACTCGACGCTCGCCCTTGCTGCCGCTGCCCTGGTGTTCATCGGGAACAACTTTGCCGAGCTCCCCACGGCTCAGCTGTACCGGGACATGCGGTTCCTGCGGACCGCCGTGCCCACCTACCTCAGCAAAACCGGGGCCATCGTGGCGTTCGTGGCCGGGGCTCCCCTGACGCTGGCGTTGCTTGTGGGGGCCGTCATCAACTTCGCCTCGCTCGAGCTCCTGGCCGGGCCGAGCTCGTTGCTGCGCGTCATGAGTAACGACCGGCCCACCGTCGCGGCCGCTCGCCGCGCCTTCCGCTCGGCACGGGGACTGTTCGCCTACACCTTGTTTGAGATGTACGCGCTCAAGGTCCCCAGCATCGGACTCTCGCTGGTCGTCCCTGTGAACGTGATGGGCGTCTTCGGTGCTATCGCTGCTGCGTACCAGGCTCAGCTGCAAGTGTTCCAGTCCGGACTGCTCATGCTCATGTCACTGCGGGCCCGTCGCCGCCTACAACTCGACCAGGGTCAGACTCACCGGCGCGACGCCGAGCTCATGAGCCTCGGTGGCGGCATCCTCTGCGCCGTGGGGCTGATCCTCAGCGCACCGTGGTTGACCACGCATGTGCTGCAACTGCACATGCCCGAGTCGTCGATGTGGCTGGAGATCCTTGGGTTGGCCCTTCCGCTCGTCCTGTTCAACCGTGTCATCGCCGCAAACGCTATCGGTGACGCTAGATACTCCGCTGCTGGGTGGATCGCGGTGTCGCTCGCGGTACTCACCACAGTGTTACTGACCATCGGGATCCCGTTGCTCGGGGTCACCGGCGGCGTGCTGGCGACATTGGGCGCTGAGGCGGTCGTGGCCTTGACACTGCTAGTCCGGCGTCTGCCGTCCGTCATCCGTCGGCAGGTCTCGTGACGCCGGGGAGCACGGCCCTTCCCGGCGCCTCATCGATCACAGGTCGGGGGTCGATCGCCCCATCGGGCGGCCCCTACGACCGTGGTTCGGTGGAACTGTCATCGAGTCCTGTTCCCGTCGAGGAGGTAGGTGAAGTACGCCCTCGGATCGAACGGCTGGGGGTCGGGCAAGACCTCGATTGTGAGGGCCCTTGCCACCGCGTCGCGCAGCGCGTCGTCGTCACCCGCGGTGAAGGCGCACAGGGCGCCGCCAGCGATCTCGCGGTTCTGCGGAGTATCGAGGGCGATGACCGGGTGGCCACTCAGCCGCGCCTCGCCCAGTGGGTAGCCGAACGCTTCAATCCCGGTCGGGAAGTAGATGGCCCTGCTTTGGCACCAGACCGAACGGAGCTTCTCGTGCGGCAGCCGACCCAGCAGGACCACGCGGGGGTGGTTGGCCAGAAACGCGGGCAGCTCGGAGGCCGCCGCCGTGACCCGTACCTGGACATCTGGATCACCATGAGCGTCCACAGCCCGCAACAGGTCCGCGAGCCGTTCGTCCATCCGCTTGTAGGGCTGGAACACGATTGGACACAGGATCGCGGAGTCACGGACGTCGCTGGACGGGAACAAGTCCGGCGAAATCGGATTGAACCGAACTACCACGCGGTCCCGCACCTCGGGCAGTACTCTAATGACCCGCTCGGCCGTCGCGGTGCACGGCGCGATCAAAACATCAGACCGCTTCGCGCCGAAGTGCACGACGACCGCCTGCGCGAGCACGGATCGGGGTACCGAGGGTCCCAACTCGCGCTTCTCGGATTCGGTCAGGTAGTGCAACGCATTCTGCACTATGGTCCACCGCTCACCGCCCGGTGTCAGGAAGGCTGCATTGTTGAAAGCCACCTTGCGCCTAGCACTAAGTGCTTTCAGCTCCCGCCGGACGAGCCAATCGGCCGTCAGGTACCGGCCTACTCCGATGACACGCACATCATCCCGGTTCTCGGCGGCAAGGTAGCGTTCGAACTCGACGCGGTAGAGTGCCGCGCCACCGACCTGTCCGCCCGCGACATCGACAATGACCTGGCCACTCATTCGTCCTCCTCCTTGCCCGGCGAGGTGCCCGCGTGGATGTATGTCAGGCTGCAGTCGCATCATCATGCCTGGCCGCCCCGATGGAGACCGAGTCGCGGCCAGGTGGACCGTGCGAGCCGACGTGGGTCACTGCGCCGCCGTCCAGGCGCTAGTCTTCCTCATGAGCATACCGGGAGTGTTGGATGAACCTCACTGGAGTTCCTGAGCGTCGTGCCAGTCGCCTTGGGGCTGGCGTCGCCGTGGTTCCGGTGTGGGTGCTATTGGGGATGATCGGTCTTACGCTGCAGGGCGCTGGAATGGGAGTCGCCGCGGCCCTCACGGTGATGGGCGCCATCCAGCTGCTCTTCGGCATGTGGGTGTTCTGGACCCACGGTGGTCGCCAGATCACCGCCGCGGGCGTCTACTCGCTATCCGGATCGATCTTCGTCGGCTTCGCTGCTATCTACAACGCCACGTTGTATTGGTCAGACGTGCCGTATGGACTATACCTCGCCACGGTGCTGTGCTACTTCAGCCACGTCGCCATGTATGCGCTGTTCTGGTGCACGTCGTACCCGACGGAGTTCGAGCGCACGTCGCACCCGCCGGAGCGAGGAGCTGTGAGCGTCTACTCCGAGCATGTGACCGTGTGGGTTGGGAGGACCGCACTAGTACTCTTGGTTGCAGCGCTGGCCGCACACCTGGCGGGCATCGGGGTCGTGGGACTCGCTGACGTCGTCGATTCCATGGCTTTTGTGGGCATCGTCTTACTCGTGTGTGCCGCCTTCCACCAACCCGGTGGCCCAGCTGGTCGGCCCTGGTTCCTGTTCGCCGCCGTGGTCGGCTTCATGCTGTACTTCTTGATTTTCTTCTCGGGGTACGGTCGGCTCAAACTGGCGACTCTGGGCATCGTGTTCGCTATCGTGGCGTGCCGTTACTTCCGTCACCGTTCGGTGAAGCTGATAACTCTGGTTTCTCTACCGGGCCTGTTGCTGGGGTTCGGCGCGATGCGTGTGGCATTTATGCAGCAGCTGTACCCAGAACAGACCGATACCGAGCACAACGGTATCGGGTCGGTCATCAACCCGTTATTTACCTTTGGGCAAGTCGTCCAGGGAGTCAATGACGGATCCATCGACTATGGTCACGGCTCGACCTTCATCGCCACGTTTTTGCTGTACGTTCCTCGTGCCTGGTGGGATGACAAACCGATCGGCTTCGGAGCCGTCCTCACCAAGGTGCTGCTCAAGCCGGGGACTTACGTAGAATCTGGCGTGGGTGGAGCGAACTCGTTGGCGGCGCTATCACCGGGCGAATGGTTCTACAACTTCGGCATCGCGGGCGTCGTTCTCATGGTAATCGTGTTGGGACTGGCGATCCGCTGGCTCGATGGCGTGTTTCGTAGAGTCCTTGAGCGGCGCTTCGACACGAGGAACGACTTCCTCGCCCTCGCAGCCGTGCTGGTGGCGGTGGCGGGTATGAGCGACCTCATGTGGGTGGGGACCTACACCTTCAACGAACGCGGGGGCATCCGCCTTGTCGTGATCCTCGCTATCGCACTGGTCTCCACAGATTTGCTTTGGCGAAGGGTGCGGGCGCTAGCCAGGCGGTGACGGGCCCAACGCTCAGTCAGTACGAGTGTAAGGCGCGTCCGAGAGTCGCCCAGCCCTGCTCAACATTGACAGGTGAAACGAAGCCGGCTTCAGTCAGCCAGCTGGGCTTCTGGCCCTGCCCCAGCCACATAAGCTCGATGCGCCTTCCCAACGTATGGATGCTGGCGGAACGCCGGCCCGCCAGCAGGAGCAACGCGGTCACCAACTTTGCGAGGCTGACCGGTATGTGCCAGGGCTTGCGGTCGCCGAGCAGTTCGAGGAGGCGTTCGGTAGTGATCCCGCCGGTCGGCTGGAGGACGACCTTTGGCGCCTTTCCCTCGTAGGCCGCGAGGAATTCGACGGCAGCGCCCACGTTCTCGAGCAGTACCAGCGGAGTCGGACGGTCACCGCGGCCAGCCGTCGAACTGAGCGGGGAGCGGGCGACGCGACCAAGCTTTCGAGTATTTGATCGTGTCGTATTGTGCACTGGCGGGAGGCGCAAGATCATGGCATGGTCGTGATCGGGCCCCTCGATGATGCGCTCGCCGAGGGATCTGCTGTTCGAATAGGGCGAGTTCACGCGGTGCTGCATGGTCTCATCGAGGGGATCCATCCGTCCCTGCACCGAGATTGAGCTGAGGTGGATGAACCGCCGCGCGCCGGCCTGCCGCGCGGCGACGGAGACCACACCTGGCAGGAGGGAGTTCGCGCCGAAGAGGTCATTGGAGTTGCCGGCCATAGGGGTGGACATACCACCGGCGTTGATCACGACGTCGGTCGAGTCGAACACCTTGGCCAACTGGTCGATCGTGGCATGGTGCCGCGGGAGCTCGCTGATCAACTCGAGCGGCGATCGTGCACTGGTCGTCAGGCGGGGAGCTGGTTCGGCACGGGCGTCCCATCCGGCCTCCTGCAAAGCGGCCACGCACGCCGAACCGACGAAACCGGAGCCTCCGAGCACGGCAGCTGTCTTCATGGTTCCATCCGATCAGTGTTCCCGGCGAGGGTGCCTGCGCGTTGACGTGCAGGGAAGAGCGAGAGGTTATCGACCGTAGAACGCCACGTTTGTGGCGTCCAGATGGCCTCTGGCCAGACCACATCTTGGTATCAACCGGTGGAAGCAATTGAGCTGGCCAGGAGGTCGGCGAAGACTTCTGCTGGTGTTCGGTAGCCCAGGATACGGCGTGGCCGGGCGTTGAGTTCGGCGGCTACGCAGTCGAGGTAGGTTTGGTCGTCAGTG
>JBBPZY010000100.1:0-6879 GCA_038276315.1 Mycobacteriales bacterium | reverse complement strand
CCCCGACCAGGACATGACAGCACTCCAGACCAACGGCATCCTCGCCCGCCACACCTTCCACGGCGACTGGAACTACACGCTGTGCGCCAACCCCGACACACCCATCCCTGACCCAACTTAATTCATCGCAGCACCTTAGCGTGTGACGCGCCCTCGGGTAGCGGTGCTGTCCGCCGTGCACGGTCATCCGCACGCCGACACGGACTCGATCATCGGTGTCGTGCGTGGGGATCTCGGTGAGGTGTCCCACCAGGCCGTCTACGACGTGCTGCGCGCGCTGACTGCCGCGGGTCTGGTGCGGCGCATCCAGCCGACGGGCTCCGTGGCGCGCTACGAGGCGCGGGTCGGGGACAACCACCACCACGTCGTCTGTCGGTCGTGCGGTGCCATCGCCGATGTCGACTGCGCGGTCGGCTACACCCCCTGCCTGACGGCCGCCGACGACTCGGGCTACGAGATCGACGAAGCCGAGGTCGTCTACTGGGGCCGATGTTCCGAGTGTGTCGCGGCGACTCCGGTCTCGTCCGGCGGTTGAAGCGGACACGCAGCGTGCGACACCACAGCGCAAGACAGCTCGGATCAAGCAACCATCGTCAAGAGCAACCAGCCATCAGAAGGAACAGCGAGACAGGAGAAGGACGGACGTGTCTGAGAGCGTCAGCGAAAGCGAGAACCCAGTAATTCCCTCCCCCACTCCCAAGGCGACTCGGCCAAGGACAAACCGGGACTGGTGGCCGAATCAGCCGGACCTGCAGGTTCTCCACCAGCACTCGCCCCGGTCCAATCCGATGGGCGAGGATTTCAGTTACAAAGAAGAGTTCAAGACCCTCGACGTCGAGGCGCTGAAGCGGCACATCTTCGAGGTGATGACGACGCCGCAGGACTGGTGGCCGGCCGACTATGGCCACTACGGACCGCTCTTCATCCGGATGGCGTGGCACAGTGCAGGCACGTACCGCATCGCCGATGGCCGGGCGGGGGCGGTAGCGGCGCTCAGCGCTTTGCCCCGCTGAACAGTTGGCCCGACAACGCGAGCCTCGACAAGGCGCGCCGGTTGCTCTGGCCGGTCAAGCAGAAGTACGGCCGGAAGCTCTCCTGGGGCGATCTGATCATCTTCACCGGTAACTGTGCTCTGGAATCGATGGGGTTCAAGACGTTCGGCTTCGGCTTCGGGCGAGAGGACATCTGGGAGACCGAGGAGATGTTCTGGGGGCCGGAGGACACGTGGCTCGGAGATGAGCGCTACAGCGGCGAAAGGGAACTCACCGGTCCTCTCGGCGCCGTGCAGATGGGGCTGATCTACGTGAACCCGGAGGGGCCCAACGGCAACCCGGATCCGCTGGCTGCCGCTCGGGACATCCGGGAAACCTTCCGCCGTATGGCGATGAACGACGAGGAGACGCTTGCGCTCATCGTCGGCGGCCACACGTTCGGCGGCAAGATCCTCGCCTCGGGACTGTCCATCTCCCAGCTCGTCTCCACTGCTTGGGCGTCGGCGGCCAGCTTCCGCGGCACCGACAAGCGGGGTGGGGCCAACGGCGCACGGATCCGCCTCGCGCCGCAACGGGACTGGGAGGTCAACGAGCCGACCGAACTGGCCAAGGTGCTGCAAAGGCTCGAGGAGATTCAGCAGGACTTCAACAGTTCGCTGTCCGGCGGGAAGAAGGTCTCGCTCGCCGACCTCATCGTGCTGGGCGAATGCGCGGCCGTCGAGCAAGCGGCGAAGAACGCCGGGCACGACGTCACGGTTCCGTTCGTGCCGGGGCGCACGGACGCCTCGCAGGAGCAGCCCGACGTGGAGTCGTTCGCCGTGCTCGAACCGACCGCCGACGGGTTCCGCAACTACCTCCAAGCCGGAGAGAAGTTGCCGGCGGAGACCTTGCTGGTGGGCCGGGCCAACCTGTTGACGCTGGCCGCTCCCGAGATGACGGTTCTCATCGGCGGCATGCGGCCCCTTAACGCCAACTTCGGGCAATCCGAACACGGCGTCTTCACTGACCGGCCCGAGACGTTGACCAACGACTTCTTCGTGAACCTGCTCGACATGGGCACGGAGTGGAAGGCATCCGCCTCGGCTGAGAACGTGTACGAGGGTCGCGATCGGCTCAGCGGCGAGGTCAAGTGGACCGCGACCGCCGTCGACCTCGTCTTCGGTTCGAACTCCCGGCTGCGAGCCATCTCGGAGATCTACGCGTGCGACGACGCGAAGGAGAAGTTAGTGCGTGACTTCGTGGCCGCGTGGGACAAGGTCATGAACCTCGATCGGTTCGACCTCGCCTGACCCGGATGCGCCGGTCCGTACAGATAAGCGGCCACCGCGCGCAAGTCGGGCTGCGTTACGTGGGGCAGATCAACGAACAAGGCCCGGCACCTCCACCGACGCACAGGAGTTCCCGTCCGCTTCCGCCGCCACCGGTCCCGTCGGCGAGGACGAGCCGGGAGCCGGTGCCCGCTCGCAGACCGTGCACCGGTTGCGACACGGGATCTCCCCCATCGACCTCAGCCATCAGGCCGTGCTCGTCGTCTACGAGCCCGCTTTGGCCATCGGCGCCGACCGTGCAGCCGACGCCGAATACGTCGGGGAGACGGTCGCAGACCTCAAGGATTTGCTGCGCCGAGACCCTGGGCTCGGGTACGACGTCGCCGAGCACGCATCCGGCTCTCGGCGGCAGCGGACCGGATCGCGGCCTCCCCGGCGTCCAAGCGGACCAGCTGTGAAAGTCTCCGGCGAGCCGGTGCTTCCCCGCGGGCATTTATGGGCATCATACCGGCCATGTTCACTTCTCGAGAGCCCTTTTACGCGCGATTCGGTTACGCGCGAGCCGGCAGCGGCCGATCCGGCGGTATCGCCGACGGACGCAAGTTGTGGACGGGCGGGGTGGTCACAGCGATCATCGTGTTCGGTCTGACGATCGCCGCGTTCCTCCTCGTCCGTATGCTGAACTACCCCCTCCTCGGTGTCCGGGGGGGTGGCGCGGTGGTATACGCGAGCATGATTGGCTACGCCGGTGGTGCGGCGCTGGTGGCGCTACTGGCCACTGCTGCGATGCGCTTTCTGTTGTTGACCACTCCACGGCCGAGGTGGTTCTTCGGCTGGCTCGGTGGAGTCGGCACAGCCATCGCGGTGCTACTTCCGCTAGCGCTGTCCCAGGACCCGGCGGTCCGGCTGGCCACCGCAGCGGTCAATCTGGTCCTGGGCCTGGCGATCATCGGCCTGGTCCGCAGTACCGCCGCCAGCGTGCGGCCCGACCGCTCAGCAGAGCTGTCACGAACCCTCCGCGAGCGGGACGACGAGTGACCGGGTTTTGAAGACCTTCGATGAGCCGGGCAACGCGAGTTCCGCGGACGTCTCCGGAATGCGTGCGCTGAGGGCTCCGAGGGCCTCAATCACCCTCGCCGTGGACGCACCTTGATCATCAGCGCGGACGCCCCACAGCACGTGCTCAACGTCGGGACTCGCGCGGTGATGGACATGATGGGCTGGTCGAGTTCCTCAATGGCCGCTCGCTACCAGTACGTCACCAACGACCTGCGGCACGACATCGCCAACAGCCTTGGGGCTCTTCTGGGGCGCAACTAAGTAGCACCAGCGAGGCGACCCAGCCACGCACGCCTCACCCGAACCCAACGGTGGCCCAGCCGCAGGCAAAGCAGCCCAAATGCAACCAGGAATGCAACCACGGCCAGAACGGACACCGGAAGACGATCGTCCAGTCCAGCGTTATTGCTGCTCAGGGGTAGCGGAAGCGGAGGGATTCGAACCCCCGGTGCCTCCCGGCACGCTCGCTTTCAAGGTCGTCGACCCGACGATCAGCGATGACCACCTCGGCACTATGGGCAGGTCGTCGGCCCAGGCTTGGTCACTCCCGGGGCCTAGTGATCGCGAGCGAATGCAACCACAAATGCCACCATGGCGGTCGCGCCAGCCAGAACACGCCTCGCCAACCGATACGCAGACCCGACTGTTAGTCCGCCGGGACTCAACCAGTACGCACACGTCCTCCCCCAGCGGAAACTCGTGGGGCAGTGCCGCGGTGCCGGTGCCGCCCGAGGGTGCCTCTGCTGGCCGGTGCGTGGAGCAGCCCGATCAGCGCCGGGCGATCACCGACCAGCTCGCCCGGCCGCGCGACACCACCGCAGAGCAGAACTTCGATTCCGAGGAGCGGGCCCGGCTCGCCTGGCTGTGGCCGAACTGGTCCAGCAGGCCCTGGACGGGCGCTGGATTCCCAACGGGAGGATCTTATGGCTGCGCTGCTGGTGGACGCCCTGGTGTCCCAGACCATGCCGGGAGAGGTGGGGATCTTCGGGGTGACCCTGGCCGGGGTCAACGCCACGACCGGGTTGAAGCTGCTGTTCACCCTCGGGCTGGTGCTGGTGGTCCTGGCGCTGCGGGGCCTGACGCTCGCGGTGACACGGTGGGTGCTCGGCGGTGCGGCGGGGGATCCTCGCCGGTTCTGGGCGCGGCAGGGCGTGCAGGTCATCACGGCCATCGTGCTGCTGCTCGGCACCGTGTCGATCTGGATCACCTCGGGGACCAACCTCACCACCGGCGTGGGGCTGATCAGCGCCGGGCTGGCTTTCGCCTTGCAGCAGGTCATCCTCGCGCTCGCTGGCTACTTCGTGATCCTGCGCGGGGACACCTTCGAGGTCGGCGACCGGATCACGCTGGGCGGCTGCCGGCGCCAGCAACGCCCTCCAGTCACGGTGAGAGCCGCCACACGACACCCACTTCCCAAGAATGCTGAGCACCTCACCTACCGGCCAGCGGATGGCCGGGAAAGAGGTTAACCGGGCCTTCTCGATGCGTATTCACTTTTTCGATGGGCGATCGCTTGAGTACGTGTGTGCATTCTCGATTGGATTGTGGGGGGTTCGGGCTCGGCGAGGTCGCTCGGTGGAGCTTGGGGCTCAGCGGTTGTTCAGGGGCTTCGTTGGCGCGGGGGGGTTGGTCAGTCGGCGAGGAGTGCCTGTCTGGCGACGTCGTGCGCGGCGCGTTCCTCATCGCTGACCGTGGGCAGGTTCAGGTCGAGTTGTTCGATGGTGTGGGTCAGGATGCCCCCGACAAGCGCCCGGGTGGCGTGCTTGTGATCGGCGGGGATGACATACCAGGGGGCCCAGGGCGTTGATGTCGCGGTGATGGTCGCCTCATAGGCTCGTTGGTAGTCGTTGAAGTACTCCCGTTCGGTCAGGTCACCAGCCGAGAATTTCCAGTACTTTGTGGGGTCGTCGAGCCGGGCGAGCAGGCGCTTCGTCTGCTCGTTCTTGGAGATGTGGAGGTGGAGTTTCACGATCTGTGTGCCGTTGCGTTGGAGATGCTGTTCGAAAGTGTTGATGTCCTGGTAGCGCTGTGCCCACAGCTTCGCTCCGTGCGCTGTTCCTGGTGGGAGGTGCTGAGGGGCGAGGAGTTCGGGGTGGACCTGGGTGACGAGGACCTCCTCGTAGTAGGACCGGTTGAAGATCCCGATCCGTCCTCGCTCGGGGAGCGCTTTCACGCAGCGCCAGAGGAAGTCGTGGTTGAGCTCCTCGGCGGAGGGAGCTTTGAAGGAGACGACGTCGCAGCCCTGGGGGTTGACGCCCGACATGACGTGTTTGATGGTGCCGTCTTTGCCGGCGGCGTCGAGCGCCTGGAGGATCACGAGCAGCGCGTAGGTGTCGGACGCGTAGAGCAACTCCTGCGCCGAGGCCAGCTCCTTTTTGAACGCTTCGAGATCGCTGTCGGCGAGGTCGCGTGGGCTGGATTTGGCCGAGTGGTCTCGCCAGCGGATCGTCGTGTCGCTGGTGTCCCGACTGCCCAGGTCTGCCGCTGCGCCGGGCGTGACGAGGAGTTCCTCGATGACTTTTCTGTGCAGCTTCACGTCACGACCTCCGCAGGTGATAGGTCGGTGGGTGAGCCGTGGTGGCCGTTCGTGGCGGGGTCGAGGATCCGGTAGGCGAGGATTTTGATGCGGTCGGTGATCAGGAACCAGGCCAGCGCGTATCCCCACACGAACGCCGCCCACCGCCAGCCCAGGGGCGTCATGAAGATCCCGTAGACCGCGAGCAGGGTCGCGATCACTTCCGCGCCGGTGACGGCCAGGACCAGGATCCGTGCCGGGCGGATGGACCAGAACGGGCCGCGGGTGCGGGTCAGGTAGATCGTCATCGACCCGGCCACCGACAGCATCAGGTACATCAGCGTCTGGAGCCGGGGATGGCCGAGGTCGAACACGCGGTCACCCAGGAAGAACAGGCCGAACGCGGCGATGGGGCCGACGACACCCAGGACGGTGGCCATTCCTATCACCAGGCGCATGTTCCAGGCCTCGGGCTGGTTCTTGTAATGCACCTTGTCGTAGGCGATGGACAGGATTGAGCCGTCGTTGAGCAGCGCCAGTACCACGATCATCACCGCGGTGACGGGGAAGAAGTTGAACACTAGGATGGCCAGGGTGACGAACAGCAGCACGCGCAGCGTCTCGGCGATGCGGTAGATCGCGTAGCTGTTCATCCGCTGCACGATCCGGCGGCTCTCTTTGACCGCGTCGATGATCACCGACAGGCCAGGGCTCATCAGCACGATGGACGCTGCCGCCCGGGCCGCGTCGGTCGCGCCGGACACGGCGATGCCGCAGTCTGCTTTCTTCAGCGCGGGAGCGTCGTTCACCCCGTCGCCGGTCATCCCGACAATATGGCCCCGTTTCTGCAGGACGTCCACGATGTGGAACTTGTGCTCCGGGAATACCTGGGCGAACCCGTCGGCGTTCTCGATCGACTCGGCCGCCGCCGTGGTCTCCTGGCGCCCGGCGTCGCCCAGGCTCGCGGCATCGAGGATGCCGGTGCCCATCCCCAGCGTCCGGGCGGTTTCCTCAGCGATGGCCACCTGGTCGCCGGTGACCATCT
>JBBPZY010000099.1:0-9276 GCA_038276315.1 Mycobacteriales bacterium | reverse complement strand
GCGCTGTGGCGCTACCGCTGGTTCGCCGCGTCGTCCTGCCGGGTCGTCGGGGTGTGGAGCGGCATCGGGCTCGCGCCGATCATCGAGGAGTACTGCCCGGACCTGGTGGTGTCGACCTACCCGCTGGGTACCGGTGGGCTGGACTGGATCCGGCGACGCGGCGGTCTGGACGTGCCGGTCGCGGCGATCATCTCGGACTTCGCGCCGCACCCGTTCTGGGTCTACTCCGAGGTCGATCTGCACTACGTGGCGAGCCAACCGAGCCTGCGGGCGATGTACCAGGCCCGACCAGACGCGCGGGGCGCGGTCGGCGCCCCCCCGGTGGTTGCCGCGTTTCATCCCGCAGACAAGACCACAGCCCGGCGGGGCTGTGGCTTACCCGAGCACGGCCTGATCGTGCTCGTCTCCTGCGGTTCCCTCGGATTCGGCTCGATGGAGCGCGCGGTCGAGGCCGGGCTGGCCGCCGGCCCGGACGTCTGCGTCGTGGTGGCCTGCGGGCGCAACGAGGCGCTGCGCGCCCGGCTGGCCGCGCGCGCCGAAGATCTGGCCCACAGCTCGGCGGAGCGACTGGTGCCGCTGGGCTGGACCTCGGAGATGCCGGCGCTGACCGCGGCCGCTGACGTCGTGGTGACCAATGCCGGTGGCGCGACGGCACTGGAGGCGGTGGCGTGCGGACGAGCGGTGCTGATGTTCGAGCCGATCGCCGGGCACGGCAAGGCCAATGCCGAACTCATGGCCCAGGCCGGGCTGGCCGCCGTGTGCAATTCACCGGCGGAGCTGACCGGCGCGTTGCACACTCTCGCCGCGCAGCCCGCGCTGCTCGCGCAAGCGCAGCAGCGCGCGCTGACCCACATCGGTGCCCTGGACTTCGATGCCGAGATCGCCGCGCTGCCCGGGTTGGCCCGCCACCACGGTGCCCGCCCGCTGTCCGCGCCGGACGCCTTCTTCGCCCACGCCGCCACCCCCACGATTCCCCAGCAGGTCGGCGCCGTGCTGGTACTCGCCGAGCCGCCCGTCGGGACGCCCCAACAGCTCGCTGACCATATTGCCGCGCTGATCACCGACCGCGCGCCGGCGCTGCCGATGCTGCACCGCCGGCTGGATCTGCGGCCGGGCCGGCGGCCTCGGTGGCTACCGGTCGACGACGTCGACCCGGCGCGGCACCTGCGAGTCCGAACGGTCGGTACCGCCCACGGAATCGCCTGGCCGGCAGCAGTGCGCGAATTCTTCGGCACTGCGGTGCCGCTGGACGCGCCCCCGTGGCAATTGGAGTTGGTGTGCGACGCCGACACCGGCCAGACCGCGGTGCTGGCGAAGATGCACCACAGCCTGGGCGACGGCCTCGCCGTCACCGCCACCCTGATCGGGTTGCTATCCGACCACGAGGACCCCCGCATTGCGCCGGCTCAGCCCGGTTACGCACGCCTCGCTAACCCCCCCGCTAACCCCCCCGCTAACCCCACTGAGCCCGCGCAACGCGAAACGTGGGGGTCCAGAGCCCGGCACCTGCGGCGGGTGCTTCGGGGTTTGGCCAGCTTGGCTAGCGCGGGGTCGTCGCCGGGTGGCGGACCCGTCGGGCGCAGCACTCCCGTACGGGATTACGCCATGGTGGAGCTGCCAGCGGCTACCGTACGGGCCACCGCCCGCGAGCACGGGGTGGGCACCGCCGCGCTGCTGCTGGCCCTGGTCGGCGAGGCACTGCACCGCGCCGATCCGGTGGGTACCGCGGCGCGCGATCGGCTGCGGGTGATGACCCCTCGGACCACCCACGCGATCCGGCGGGCCGGTGGTAGTGACCATGGGGGTTGTTATCAGGGCAATCACACCGCCGCGCTGGCCTTGGACCTACCCGTCGGGCCGATGCCGCCGACCTGGCGGATCGTCGCGGTCGCCGACGCGCTGGCCAGGCTGGAACGGGCCGATCAGCCGGTCGCCGCCCAGGCCGTGGTCGACGCGCTGGGCCGGCTGCCGGCACCGCTGCACGCGAGGCTGGTGCGCCTGATCTACCGGCGACGGTACTTCTCGCTGATCGCATCAGTGTTGCCGGGGCCGCGAAAGGCGCATTATGTGCAGGGAGTCCGGGTCGTCTCGGTGCTTCCGGTGCTGCCGCTCGCCGACGGCGTCGGGCTAGCTGTCGGTTTTCTGACTTGGGGAGACATGATCGGAGTGGGGGTGAGCGCAGATACCGGGCTCATGCGCGATCCAGCCGGATTCGCCGGCGCACTACGTCGGGCCTTCGAGGACCTGGCGACCGATGCACCGCGTAGTCCAACCGGTCGCCCGACAGCTCACAACACAACACAGGAGTGAGGAGTGCCGAACTCGACGTCGACGATGTTCTTCGTCGCAGTGCCGGCCGCAGTGGCCGGGGCGGCGAGTTTCGGGCTGGCCAGCGCGGTCCAGCAGCGCGCCACCAAGGAGGTGCCGACCACCGGCACGCTCGACCCGCGGCTGATCCTGGAGCTGATCCAGCGGCCGGTGTGGATGCTGGGGGTGGGGACTGTCGTCGTGGGTCTGAGCCTGCAGCTCGTCGCCCTGGCGTTCGGGCCGCTGGTACTCGTGCAGCCGTTGCTGGTGACCGGCGTGCTGTTCGGCGCGGTGTTCGCCGCGCTGCTGGCCCATCGCCGGGTGGACCGGCTCATCGTGTTGGGAGCACTGGGATGTGTGGCCGGCTTGTCCGCCTTCCTGCTCTTCGCCCAGCCGACCGACGCGTCCACCCAACTCTCCGACGACGGCTGGACGCTGCTGCCGCTGGCCATCACGCTGGGTGTGCTGGTGGTGGGGTGTCTCGCCGTGGCCACCCGGTTTTCCGGCGCGGTGCACGTCGCAGCATTGGCGGCGGCCACCGGAGTGCTCTACGGGCTCACTGCCGGGCTGATGAAGGTGGTCACCAGCCAGTTCCGGTCCGGTGGATTCGTCGAGCCCTTCGGGCACCCGGTGCTCTACGTGGTCTGCGCGGTAGGTCCGATGGGTTTCCTGCTCAGCCAGAACACTTTCCAGCAGGGCACGTTGATCGCCCCAGCATTGGCCATCATCACGATCGTGGATCCGTTGGTCGGCGTGGCGATCGGGGTGAGCTGGCTGGGAGAACAGATCAACAGCTCGCCTGCGGTGGTCACCGGTCAGGTGATCGCGGCGGTAGTCCTGATCGGCAGCACCGCGCTGCTGGCGCATCGCGGCACCCAACTCCGGGATCAAGCGGAACAGGCCACCCACAGCGACGACGGCGCAGCTTGGGACCGCCAGGGCCGGGCCACCTGGGGATGATAACCGGCTGCAACGCCCTGGTCACCGGCGGCTCGTCGGGCATCGGCGCGGCCATCGCCGAGGGTCTGGCCGCGGCCGGTTGCAGGCTGACCGTGCTCGGCCGGGACCGGACCCGGCTCACCGCGCTCGCGCACCGCCTCGGTGCGTGCGCCCTGGTGGCCGATCTGTCCACCTCCGAAGGCCTGTCGCAGGCGCTCGACGCCGTGACGAGGGTCGACCTGCTGGTGAACTCGGCGGGTCGCGGGTGGGCCGGGGATCTGGCAGCGATGGCACCGACGGATATCGACGCGCTGATCGCGGTGAATCTGACTGTCCCGCTGCGCTTGGCCCAGGCTGCGCTGCCGGGGATGCGGGAGCGCGGGCGTGGGCACCTGGTATTCGTGTCGTCCATCGCGGCGGTGGGTGTCGGCGGAGAAGCGGTCTACGCCGCGACGAAGGCCGGGCTGCGGGCCTTCGCGGCCAGCGTCCGCCACGAGGTAGCCGGCGAGGGGATCGGCGTCACCACGCTGCTACCCGGTGCGGTACACACTCCGTTCTTCGCCAATCGCGGATTGCCCTACGACCGTCGCTTTCCCCGCCCGCTCGCCCCCGCCAAGGTAGCCACGGCGCTGCTCCAGGCGGTCGAGCGAGGTGAGCCTGAGGTGTTCACGCCACACTGGCTCACGGTGGCCGCGAGGATGCAGGGCGCGGTACCAGAGTTGTTCCACCGGCTAGCCCAGCGCTTCGGCTGAGTCGCTGTGCTATGCGCGATCAGGCTGCGGTCGCGACACCGAACCGTAGCCGGATGCCCTCACCGCGCAGCTCCCGGCGGAACCACAGCAGCGATACCACCGCCGCGATACCCACCAGGGTGAATGAGCCGGCGGTGGTCACCATCAGGAAGTCCCCCAGGGTGGCGCGGGCGAGCACCCACAGCGTCGCCACCCCGTTGGTCAGGAACACCATCGCCCACAGCAGCGATACCCGCCGAAAGAACCGCTGGACCCGAAGATTGCTGGTGAGAGCGACCGGAAAAGCGCAGAAGTCGTCCGCCAACCGGGCGATCAAGGGCCGGCGCAGCCGGACGGTGGCCAGCAGCCCGAATGCGATGAGGAAGTTCTGCAACGTGGGCTGAAGGAAATAGAGGAACACACTGCCGGTGGCGTACCCGATGGCGGTTCGAACCACCAGCAACCCGGTGGTGAGCCACAGCACAGCGGGGATCGGCGTGCGGGTCACCACCCTGCGACCCAGCGCCGTCAACGCCCAAGCCAGGGCTGCGATCAGGCCACCGGTCAGGTTGGTCAGCGTCAGTAGCAGGTAGAACAGTCCCAGCGGGGCCAGCACCACCTCGAAGAGTTGCCTCGCCGCTTGGCACAGCTGACCGGACAGCGCTCCGAGATGGATGACTTGCGGTCGTGAATGCATCGCGGTGGAGAGTAGCCGGGTGGCCGATCGGCCAAGAATCGGGTACCCGTGGGCCGGATGGTCTTCCGGGCCGCGGCCGGACGCGTGTCGCATACGACCAGGTTGCCCCCGATCCCGCCGCAGTACTCAAGGAAAGCTGTCGATTACGGAGGAACGTGGTGTCTCAGCAGCGAAACCGGCGCACTCGGAAGGACTATGAGCAGGGATTACCCGGCTACCACGATCCGACCGCGGGCTTCGCCGGAGCGTCACCGGCGCGCAGCGCGCTGACCCTGCGCGCGGTACTGGCCAGTTTCGGTTTGCTGGTCTGTGCGGCCGGCGCGGTCCTGGTGATCATCGCAGGCCTGACGGCGCTGGGGGTCGTACTCGCGGTGCTTGCCGTAGTAGCGCTGGCGGACCTGGGCTGGGTCCTCCATCGCAAGCGCCGCGGCGAGCCCGGCTGAGCGGATCAACCCTGAGCCATGTCGTTGAAGCGGCTGTAGTGCAGTTGGTGGGCAACGGTCACGGTCGTCGTCGGGCCGTTGCGGTGTTTGGCCAGGATCAGGTCGGCCTCCCCAGCCCGCGGGTCGTCGCGTTCCCACGCATCCGGCCGGTGAATCAACATGACCATATCCGCGTCCTGCTCGAGGCTTCCGGATTCACGGAGATCGGCCAGCATCGGCTTCTTGTCGGTGCGTTGCTCAGGACCACGGTTGAGCTGGGAGATCGTGACCACCGGCACTTCGAGTTCCTTGGCCAGCAATTTGAGGTGCCGGGAGAACTCGCTGACCTCCTGCTGGCGGGATTCGACCTTCTTGCCCGAGGTCATCAGCTGCAGGTAGTCCACGATGATCAGGCGCAGGTCGTGACGCTGCTTGAGCCGGCGTGCCTTGGCCCGGATCTCCATCATCGTCATGTTGGGCGAGTCGTCGATGAACAGCGGAGCTTCGCTGATCTCGCCCATCCGCCGGGCCAGCCGGGTCCAGTCGTCGTCTGTCATCCGGCCGGACCGCATGTCCGACAGCCGGATCTTGGCCTCGGCGGACAGCAGCCGCATCACGATCTCAGTGCGGCTCATCTCCAGCGAGAAGATCACGCTGGCCATCCCGTGGGCGACCGAGCAGGACCGAGCAAGATCAAGCCCGAGCGTGGATTTTCCAATTCCGGGACGAGCCGCGACAATCACCATCTGACCCGGATGTAGCCCGTTGGTCACCGCGTCGAGGTCGACGAAGCCGGTCGGGACGCCGGCTGCGACGCCGCCCCGGGACGCGATCGCGTCGATCTCGTCCATGGTGGGCTGCAACAGTTCTTCCAGCGCGATGTAGTCCTCGCTCATCCGCCGTTCGGTGACCTCGTAGACCGCGGCCTGGGCGCGGTCCACCACCTCGTCGACGTCAGCGCCGTCGGCGCCGTGATAGCCCAGCTGCACGATGCGAGTGCCGGCCTCGACCAGACGCCGCAGCACCGCCTTGCCGGCGACGATCTCCGCGTAGTACCCGGCATTGGCCGCCGTCGGCACAATCGAGATGAGCGTGTGGAGGTAGGGCGCCCCGCCGACCCGGAGCAGCTCACCTCGGCGTTCCAGCTCCGCGGAGACGGTGACCGGGTCGGCCGGCTCACCGCGCCCGTAGAGGTCGAGGACGCAGTTGAAGACGGCCTGGTGAGCGGGCCGGTAAAAGTCGTCGGTCCGCAACACCTCAACCACGTTGGCGATCGCGTCCTTGGACAGCAACATCCCGCCGAGCACCGACTGCTCGGCCGTGATGTCCTGCGGCGGCTGCCGATCGAAGGCCGGTCCGCCGTCCTGCACCCGCACGCCACGGTCGTCCACCAGCGCCACGAGTGGGTACCTACCTTCCCCCGACTGCCCGAGTGTTACCGAACATCTGTTCTATCTGATGGCACCGACAGAGTCTGTTCGGATGGCCCCCCGCAACCCTTTTCTCCAGGCGCTGGGCGAGGTTAGGGGCGACCGGCGAGGTTCAGCAAGCTTGCGCGAGGCCTGCCTGGGGACAGCCTGGGGACGCCGCCCTGACGAACCGCCCACCGCGGCTGGTATCGCGGTGGATACCTGTGGACAACCTGGGGAAATCTGACCGCCACTGAGCCGTTTTAACTGTTCAGAGGCATGTGCACGGGTGTGGACAAAAGTTGTTTCCTTCGTCCCGGCGTGTCCGGCTCAACGCCGCACCGTCCCGGTGTGTCGACATCGCGAGCCACCGAATCGGTCAGAGCCCGGCAGCCACCCGCTGACGGCAGCTGGTCGGCTACGCATAACTGAGCCGGACGATCAGCAGACTGTGGTCGCCCGGTGTCCGCGAGGGTGTGGGAGGCTGCCGCCTGCCGACTCAGCCGGTCCTGGTCGCGTCCGCAGCTCACTAGCACCGGGTTCCAAATCGGCGGCCTCAGGGGTGCAGGGAGAAACCCCGGCTCGTACTCACGACCGGATTATCCGATCATGCTTGAGTGCCGTAAACTCGACGTGACGGACGTTTCATCGCCGACGGATGTCGGTAGCGTCGAGTTCACGACGTCGGGCGACGTGCTTGCTGGGCCGCGGCCAGCTGGGTTGACGTGGCGAAGGGCCCACTTGCCGGCAACGGCCACGGGCCCTTCGGGAGTGCCGGCTCAGCCAGCGGACGTTCCCTAACTGCGCTACCGTTCCCGAACTCAACAGCAGTGCTGCTGCGGTCGATGCGGGCAGCTCTGCTGTTGAGTTCGCCGAAGCGGGAAGCGATTCTAGCGGGGGGCGGTGGTGATCTCGAAGGGGACTGTCACGGAGATCTCCGGGTGTAGCCGGACGGTCATCTCATACTTGCCGGTGGATTTGATATGGCCGCCGAGGTCTACCGCACGCCTGTCCAGCGGGGGGCCACCGGCCGAGCGGACGGCGTCGACGACGTCAGCCGCGGTGACTGAGCCGAAGAGCTTGCCACCGGAGCGGGCGGCCTTGGCCGTCACGGAAACGGTACCCAGGCTCGCCAGCTTGCCGGCGATCTCGCGAGCGTGGTCGAGATCGCGGATCTGCCGGGCTTGTTGAGCCCGACGGATCGTGGCGACCTGCTTCTCCGCGCCTTTGGTAGCCGCGATGGCCAGCCGTTGGGGGAGCAGGTAATTGCGGGCATAACCGTCTTTGACTGCAACGAGATCGCCGGGGCCACCCAGCTGTGGGACATCAGTAGTGAGGATGATCTTCACGTGGTCGCCTCTTCCGGGATCAGCGTGCGGTCGAGGTATAGGGCAGCAGTGCGACCTCGCGGGCGTTCTTCACCGCGACCGCGACGTCTCGCTGATGCTGGCTGCAATTACCGGTCACCCGGCGGGCCCGGATCTTGCCCCGGTCGGAGATGTACTTCCGCAGCAGTCCGGTGTCTTTGTAGTCGATTGCGGTGTCTTTGTCCTTGCAGAAGATGCAGATTTTCTTCTTCGGCTTGCGTACCGGCGGCTTAGCCATGACTGAGATACTCCTGAGTGGGTCGCGCCTGAAGTCGGTTATGAGTGGACGGCTACGAGTGACAGGTTGTGAGTGAAAGGCCGAGTCAGAACGGGGGCTCTTCGTCGTAGCCGCTGGCACCATTGCCGGTTCCGGCCGGTGCACCGGCCTGCGGAGCCGAGCTCCAGGGGTCGTCGGAGGCCGGGCCGGAGGAGCCCGAAGCGCCATAGCCACCACTGCCTGAAGCCCCACCCTGACGGGTCGCCTTGTTGACCTTGGCGGTGGCGTAGCGCAACGAAGGGCCGACCTCGTCGACCTCCATCTCCATCACGGTCCGCTTCTCGCCCTCCCGAGTCTCGAACGAGCGCTGACGCAGCCGTCCGCTGACGATCACTCGCATACCTCGGGTGAGCGACTCAGCGGTGTTCTCCGCGGCTTGCCGCCAGATGTTGCACCGCAGGAAAAGCGCCTCGCCATCCTTCCACTCACCGCTCTGGCGGTCGAAGGTGCGCGGCGTGGAGGCGACGGTGAAGTTGGCCACCGCCGCGCCGGATGGAGTGAACCGCAGCTCCGGGTCAGCCGTGAGGTTTCCAATCACCGTGATGATGGTGTCGCCAGCCATGTCAGCCCTTTCCCGAATCCCGCCGCAACACCTTGGTGCGCAGGATGGACTCGCTGAGCGAGAGCTGCCGGTCGAGCTCGGCCACTGCGGCGGGCGTACACGACATGTCGACTACCGCGTAGATCCCCTCGGCGCGTTTGTCGATCTCGTAGGCCAGCCGGCGCTTGCCCCAGATCTCGACCTTGTCGATGCTGCCACCCTGCGTCTTCACCACGCCGAGGAACTGGTCCAGCGATGGTGCCACGGTGCGCTCGTCAAGTTGTGGATCCAGGATGACCATCATCTCGTAACGACGCATGAAGACCACTCACCTCCTGTGGACTGGTCGGCCGCGGACTCTCCGCGGCAGGAGGAAGCCGGCTGGGCCGGCAATCCAGACCGGCTGAGCCGGTTAAATCGCACTACAGCCGCGCACCGAAACACTGGCGCGGCAATGCTGTGCAGGATAGCAAGAGGCGGCCCCGCGATCACAAAAGCGGGGGGGCCTCGTGGTGATTCGGCGGGGCGGCGCGGGGGAAGCGGCGCCCGCGCCCCCCAACCCGCCCCCGAGCAGCGGGGGCGCAGG
>JBBPZY010000098.1:0-2259 GCA_038276315.1 Mycobacteriales bacterium | reverse complement strand
CGCCTTGAGCACTCCCTTTCCGCCCGCGGCGAGCTTCAGTTCGGGCGGGCAGGCGGCGGCGAGCTCGACCAACTCGTGGTCCAGGAACGGCACCCGCGCCTCTAACCCCCACGCCATCGTCATGTTGTCCACCCTCTTGACTGGGTCGTCAACCAGCATGACGCTGGTATCCAACCGCAACGCCGCATCGAGGGCCGTGTCGGCGCCGGGAGCGCCGAAGTGCGTGTCGATGAATGCCCGGCTGTGGTCCCGATCGAGGAAGCCATTGCCGGCCAGCCACTCCGGTTCGAGCAGGTCGGCCAGTCCGGCGTGCGGGCGGTCGACGAAGACCTCCGCGTAAGCCGCCGCGGCCCGGTCCCGCGGCACCCGGGCAAGCGGTGGATACCAGTCGTAGCCGGCGAACATCTCGTCGGCGCCCTGCCCGGACTGCACCACTGTCACCGTGCGGGTGACCTCTTCGGAGAGCAGGTAGAACGCGACACAGTCATGGCTGACCATCGGTTCGCTCATCGCGCCGATGGCGGCATCCACCGCCGGCAGCAGTCGATCTGACGAGACCATGATCTTCTGATGATCGGTGTCGAAGTGTGTCGAGACCTGGTCGGAGTAGACGAATTCATCCCCGGACTCCCCGGCGGCGGCCTCGAACCCGACGCTGAACGTGCGCAGCTGCTGGTGTCCGCTCTCGGCCAGCAGCGCTACCACCAGGCTGGAGTCGATACCGCCGGAGAGCAGGACGCCCACCGGGACGTCGGCCACCATCCGCCGCTGCACAGCCCGGCGCAGCGAATCGAGCACAGCGCCCGGCCAGTCAGTGACGTCGTGCCCCGGACCGCTCCGCGAGAACGCCGGCCGCCAGTACTCCCGGTCTTCGCGACGGCCATCCGGATGCACGGTGCGCACCGTGGCCGGTGGCAGCTTCTGCACCCCGGCCAGGATCGTGCGCGGAGCGGGCACGACGGAGTGGAAGCTCAGGTAGTGGTGCAGCCCGACCGGGTCGATCGCGGTATCCACCTCGCCCGCGGCGAGCAGCGCAGGCAGCGTGGAGGCGAACCGCAACCGGTGCGGCGTCTGCGATAGGTACAGCGGCTTGATCCCGAGCCGGTCGCGGCCGAGCACCAGGGTCCCGATGTCGCGTTCGAGCACGGCGAAGGCGAACATGCCCAGGAAGTGGTCGACGCAGCTGGTGCCCCACCGGTGATAGGCCTTGAGCAGCACCTCAGTGTCGGAGTCGGAGACGAACCGGTAGCCGGCGGTGCCCAGCTCGCCGCGCAGCTCACGGTGGTTGTAGATGCAACCGTTGAACACCGCGGTGAGTCCCAGCTCGGGATCGACCATGGGTTGGGTGGCCCGGTCAGACAGGTCGATGATCTTCAAGCGGCGGTGGCCGAGAGCGGTGGCGCCGCCCGCGTGGACGCCCCAGCCGTCCGGGCCGCGACGGTGCAACGCGGCGGTCATGGTGGTGACCGCATCCACGTCGGCCGGCGCCTTGTCGAATCTGATCTCGCCCGCGATGCCGCACATCAGTCGTTCCTCTCAACGCAGGATCCAGGTGTCCTTCGCGCCGCCGCCCCGCGAGGAGTTGACGATCATGCTGCCGCTGCTCGCGACCCGGGTCAGGGCGGCCGGTGCCACCTCGGCCCGTTCGCCGAGCAATACGAACGCCCGCAAATCGACCGCCCGCGGCTCCAGCCTGGTGCCGGCGAAGGTGGGGTGGGTGGACAGCGATACCAGGTCCTGGGCGACCCACTCCTCGGGGTGCGCTGTGACGGTGGCGGCGAGCTGGGCCAGCTCGGACCGGTCGGCCTCCGGACCGATCACCACGCCGTGGCCGCCGTAGCCGTCCACCGGCTTGAGTACGAGCTCGCCGAGCCGGTCAAGCACCTCGGCGAGGTGGTGTGGGTCGCCGCACGCGTAGGTGGGCACGTTGCTGAGCAGCACCTGCTCGCCCAGGTAGTAGGTGATCATGTTCGGCACGTAAGCGTAAACCCGTTTGTCGTCGGCCACGCCGTTGCCCAGCGCGTTGAGCAGGCTCACCCGGCCGTCGGCGATGGCCGCGCAGATGGCCATCCCGATGGGCCGACCATCGGCTCCGGTCGCGTCAAGCAGGGTCTGCTCGTCGAGCCGCCGGTAGAGCACGCCGAGGCGCCGACCATCCGCGTACACCCCGCCGTCGGTGACCGTGAGCTGCCCGGGAGTGATCAGTGGAATGTCCATCTGCTCCGCCAGCAGCCGATGCTCATAGAACGCGGCGTCGAT
>JBBPZY010000097.1:0-3791 GCA_038276315.1 Mycobacteriales bacterium | reverse complement strand
GTGGAAGTTCACCCCAGCCGACCTCGACGACCTGCTCGCCAGGATCGGGATCGACCAGCACCAGCAGCCGACCGCCCCACATACCATCACCCGGGCCGCGTGATCAACCCCCGACGGACTTCCGGTGCCGACCACTAAGCGCCGCGGACACCGAGACGGGAGAGTGGCTGTGAAACGTTGGCTGTTGTTGCTGGTGGCGGGAGCGGGCTTCGGAGCATTGCTCTGGAAGGAGTATCCCGTCGATGGTCCGCTACATCAAGATCGAGCGGATGTGAGTCCGGCGGGTGGCGGCCTGGTCTACCGGGTCCAGGTGGCGCCGATAACTGATCCACCGGTGCTAAACGGTGCTACTGCTGTGCGTGTGCCGGTGGGTGCTGACGGGTTGCTCTGTCGTCCAGCCCAGGGCCCAGGCTTCGCTAGCGGGAATTTCTCCAGCGCCTCCGGCGAAGGCCAGCAGTGCGGGTACGAGGTCGCTGCGGAGCTGGGCCGGCACCTTGGCGAGGACATTCGCTATGGCGGCACGCCGGTACTCCGTCATGCTCTCGACGAGCTGTCGACCCGGCGGTGTGAGCTGCAGGACCAGGTTGCGCCGATCAGTGGGGTCGTCGCTGCGATGCAGTAGACCGGCATTGACGAGTTTGTCGCACATGCGGGTGCCGTTGGAGGCATGCACGCCGAGTCCCGCAGCGACGGATGCGAGGTTCTGCGGGCCGCGACTGGCGATCATCACCAGAACTCGAAGTTGCGGCAGCGTCACCCGGTCCTCCACGCTCGCCACCGACTGCGCGGCTACGGCGACAATGGCCGGAGACGCGAGTAATACGGCATCGATCTGGTTGGCGGAGGGACGAGCCGAGTCCTCTTCGGGGTGCGTCGTTTGGCCCTCGCGCCAGCCGGGTAGCCGCTGTGCGGTAGCCCGTAGTCATTACCAGGGAGGTCCGCGCATGGCCAAGGTCGCCGACTACGTCCTGAATCGACTCACCGAGTGGGGTATCCACCGGATCTACGGTTACCCGGGCGACGGCATCAACGGGTTCCTCGGAGCGCTGGATCGGGCGAAGAGCGATCCCGAGTTCATCCAGCCGCGGCACGAGGAGATGGGCGCGTTCATGGCCACCGCGCACGCCAAGTTCACCGGCGAGGTGGGCTGCTGCATGGCGACCTCCGGCGGTGGCGCGATCGTCGCGATCTCCCAGCGCGCGGTCGCCACGATCATCTTTCCGGTGGACGTGCAGGAGGAGGACGCGCAACCATCACCACCGCGGATGCACGGCGCTGTCTACACCAGCATCGGATTCACCAAACCGCGGGTGATCCCGCCGGACACCGAACTGCGCAAGACCGCCGACATTCTCAATGAGGGCACCAAGGTGGCCATTCTCATCGGGCAGGGCGCCGCGGAGGCCGCCGACGAGGTCGTCGAGGCTGCGGAGCTGCTCGGCGCCGGGGTGGCCAAGGCGCTGTTGGGTCGGGAGGTGCTGCCTGATGACCTGCCTTATGTCACCGGGCCGATCGGTCTGCTCGGCTCGACCGCCAGCTACGAGCTGATGATGGGCGCGGACACCCTGTTCATGATCGGCACGAGTTTCCCCTACGCGGAGTGGCTTCCCGAGGAGGGCCAGTGCAAGGGCGTGGAGATCGACATCGACGCGCGCAGATGAACGGGATGGCCGAGCTGATCACCGTCAAGCGCTACTGGGAGCGGTGGTCCAACCCGACGCTGATCTTCTGCGTGTTCAACAACCAGGACCTCAACCAGGTGACCTGGGAGCAGCGGGCCGAGTCGGGTGACCCGAAGTTCATGGGCTCGCAGTGGATTCCCGATGTGCCCTACGCCGAATTCGCGAAGCTGCTCGGGCTCAAGGGCATCAAGGTCGACGACCCGAAGCAGATGGGCACCGCCTGGGATGAGGCGCTGGCCGCGGACCGGCCAGTGGTGCTCGAGGTCGTCGTCGACCCGGAGATCCCGCCGATCCCGCCGCACATCAAAAAGGAGCTCGGTAAGAAGTCGGTGAAGGCGATGCTCAAGGGCGACCCCGAGGAGGTCGGCGTCATCACCAAGGGCGTCAAGCAGAAGGTGCACGAGTTCACCGAGTCGGTCAAAGAGAAGCTGCCCGGGAGCGAGAGCTGATGGCGGTGACCGAGCTCGGCATCCCGGCCCGTCCGGACACCCGGTTCGCCGTCGGAATGTCGACGGTCGAGAAGATCAACGTCAAGGGTCTGGAGCAACACCTGCGTCGACACGTCTCGGGTGAGGTGCGGTTCGACGCCGGCTCGCTGGCGATGTACGCCTCGGACGCGTCGAATTTCCGGCAGGTGCCCATCGGAGTCGTGGTCCCCCGCACCCTCGACGACGTCGTCGCCACGGTGGAGGCCTGCCACCGCTACCGGGCCCCGGTGCTGTCCCGCGGCGGCGGCACGAGCCTGTCGGGTGAGACGGTGAACGTCGCGGTGGTCATCGACTTCTCCAAGTATCTCACCGGGATCGGGGAGATCGAGGTCACCCGCAAGCTGGTCACAGCGGAACCCGGATTGATCAACGAGCAGCTCAACAAGGCGACCGGGAAGCACGGTCTGGTCTTCGGTCCGGACCCATCGTCGCACTCGCGGTGCACGATCGGCGGCAACGTCGGCAACAACTCCTGCGGCATCCACTCCGTTCAGGCCGCCTTCTACGGCCCCGGGCCACGCACCTCGGACAACACCGAGGCGCTGGAGGTGCTCACCTACGACGGCGCGCGGTTCTGGGTCGGGGTCAGCGAGGAGGATCATCTCGACGAGATCATCGCCGCCGGGGGGCGCAAGGGTGAGATCTACGCCAAGCTGCGTGACCTGCGGGATCGCTACGCCGAGGACATCCGGGCCGGCTACCCGTCGGTGGAGGAGCTGCCGCGGCGGGTGTCGGGCTACAACCTCGACGAGCTGCTGCCGGAGAAGGGCTTCAACGTCGCCCGCGCCCTGGTCGGCACCGAGGGCACCTGCGCCACTGTGCTGCAGGCCACGCTCAAGCTCACCCCGGGCCTGTTCGAGCGCACCCTGGTCGTCGTGCAGTACGAGGACATCGTCGATGCCGCCTCCCACATCATGGAGATCCGGGACTGGAAGCCCATCGGGCTTGAGGCCGTCGACCACATGCTGATCTACGATCAGCAGGAGAAGGCGTTGAACAAGGAGGGCTTGCAGGAGCTGCCGCGCCGCGGTGGAGACCACGCGTGGCTGCTCGTGCAGTTCGGTTTCGACGACGCGCAGGAATCGCTGGCCCGCGCCGAGCAGTTCGTGACATGGCTGCGCGACGACAAGGGCTACGACGCCGACCGCATGATCATCTCCAAGAGCCGCCAAGACGGCGGCAACAGCGAGGACCTGTGGGAGATCCGGGAGAGCGGGCTGGGCTCCACCGCGTTCCCACCCGATGGGCGCGACCACTGGCCGGGCTGGGAGGACTCCGCGGTGCCGCCCGCCAAGGTCGGCGACTACCTGCGGGAACTGCTGGCGCTCTACGCCAAGCACGGCCTGCGGGGCGCGATGTACGGCCACCTCGGGGAGGGCTGCATCCACTCCCGGATCAGCTTCGACCTGCGCACCACCGAGGGCCTCGCCACCTACCGAGCATTCATGGAACAGGCCGGCGACCTGGTCGCCTCCTACGGGGGCTCGATCTCCGGCGAACATGGCGATGGCCAGCAACGTGCGGAGCTGCTCGGCAAGCAGTACGGGCCGCGGCTGCTCGCGGCGATGCGGGAGTTCAAGGCGATCTGGGACCCGGACTGGAAGATGAACCCGGGCAAGGT
>JBBPZY010000096.1:0-15649 GCA_038276315.1 Mycobacteriales bacterium | reverse complement strand
CCCGCCGGCACGGGCGGGTGCGTGCGGTGGCCAAAGGCGTGCGGCGCACCTCGTCGCGGTTCGGCGCCCGGGTGGAGCCCTTCGGGCACGTCGACGTGCAGTTCTACCGCGGGCGGACGCTGGACATCGTCACTCAGGTCGAGACGGTCGACGGCTTCGGTTCCCGGCTGGTCGGTGACTACGGCCGCTACACCGCCGGTTGCGCGGTGCTGGAGACCGCCGAGCGGCTGGCCGGCGCCGAGGGTGAGCCGGTACTGCGGCTGTACCTGCTGGTGGTCGGTGCGCTGCGGGCACTGGCTGACGGGCAGCGGCACGCGCCGTTGGTGCTCGACGCTTTCCTGCTCCGCGCGATGGGCACGGCGGGATGGGCGCCGGCCCTGACCGAATGCGCCCGATGCGGTGCACCGGGACCGCACCGGGCGTTCAGCGTTCCCGCGGGAGGCGTGGTCTGTCCCGGGTGCCGTCCGGCCGGCGCGGCCACCCCGTCGGCACAGACCGTGACCCTGCTCGATGCCCTGGAGTGCGGAGACTGGCAGATCGCCGAAGTTGCCCCGGCTGCCGTCTGCCGCGAGGCCACCGGCCTGATCGCCGCCCACCTCCAGTGGCACCTAGAACGCCAACTCCGCTCTCTGCCCCTGGTCGAACGCCCCCGTCTCCCGCATCCAGCAGGCTGAGCGGGGTAAAGGGCGACCGAATAACCCCGCTGAGCCCGCTGAATGCGCCAAGCGAAAGGATGGGTCGGTGGTGCGCGCGCCTGATCCACATCCGTCCGGGGTCCGGCCGCCGGTGCTACCTGCCGAGCGGGTGCCCCGGCATGTTGCGCTGGTGATGGATGGCAACGGGCGGTGGGCACAGCAGCGCGGGCTGTCGCGCACCGAGGGGCACCGCCGTGGCGAGGCCGTCTTGCTCGACGTCGTGTGCGGGTGCATCGAGCTGGGGGTGACGTGGCTGTCGGCATATGCGTTCTCCACCGAGAACTGGCGGCGCAGCCCCGATGAGGTGCGATTTCTGATGGGCTTCAACCGCGACGTCATCCGTCGCCGGCGCGATGAGATGCACGAGATGGGCGTCCGGGTGCGCTGGGCCGGGCGCCGGCCGCGGTTGTGGGGCAGCGTGATCCGGGAGCTTGAGGTCGCCCAGGAGCTGACCGCGGACAACGACGTCATGACCCTGACCATGTGCGTGAACTACGGCGGACGCGCCGAGATCGCTGATGCGGCCCGCGAAGTGGCCCGCCGGGCGGCGCGCGGTGAGATCGACCCGGAGCGGGTCGACGAGCGGATGCTGGCCCGGTATCTCGATGAACCGGACATGCCCGATGTCGACCTGTTCCTGCGGCCGTCCGGCGAGCAGCGCATCTCCAATTTCCTGATCTGGCAGGCTGCCTACGCCGAGCTGGTGTTCCAGGACGTCCTGTTCCCCGACCTGGACCGCCGCGATCTATGGCGGGCCTGCGAAGTCTACGCAGCCCGGGACCGCCGGTTCGGCAGCGCTGTCGATACCAGGCCTGTCGAAATTCGCACTCCGAGGAGAACGATCGGATGAGCCACGATGAGGGCGCTGCCGCCACCCGGGAACTGCTCGACGCCGCCCGAACAGCACTGGAGCGCTACCAGGACGTCAAGGTGGACGACGACGGCTCGCTGACCTTTCAGCACTCCGAGGTGCCGTGCGCGGTGCAGGCGGTGGAATTGGTCGAGGGTTTGGCGATGCTCAGTCTGACCTGCGTGGTCGCCTGGGACGTTCCCGATGACGGTGTGCTGGCCGAGCGAGTCGTCACCCGGGCCGGGCAGGGCCTGTTCGGAACATTGGGGCTGGTTCGTACCGAGCGCGGGGCGGACGTGACGCTGCGCTACGCATTCCCGGCCGCCGGTCTGGACACCGTGCCGCTGGGCACGCTGCTCATGCTGGTGGTGTCCGCGGCCTCGCAGGTGCGTAGCGAGCTTCTGGTCCCGTAATGGCCGCTCCGACGACCGAGCCGCCAGCCGGCTCGCCTGCATCTAGCGCGCCTTGGCGCCGGATCACCTCGCTGGAGGTGCTCTGCGCGGTGCTGGTACTGGCGCTGCTGGCCCAGGCAGCGCTGATCCAGGTCCTGGACATCCCCGCGGTGCGCACCGGCGCCACGGTGTTCGTGGCGGTCTGCGTGCAGGCGATGCCGTTCCTGGTCCTGGGGGTGCTGGTCAGTGGACTGATCGCGGCGTTCGTCTCCCCGCTGGCCTTACGCCGCGTCCTACCTGCCACGACCGCCGCCGCGGTACCCGTCGCCGGGTTTGCCGGGATGGCGCTACCGGGGTGTGAGTGCGCGTCGGTACCGGTGTCGCGGCGTCTCATGCAGCAAGGCGTGCCGCCGGCGGCGGCGCTGGCATTCCTGCTCGCCGCGCCCGCGGTGAACCCGGTGGTCCTGGTGGCCACCGCCGTTGCCTTCCCCGATGAGCCCCGGATGGTGGCGGCCCGGTTCCTCGGCTCGATGGCCACCGCGCTGGTGATGGGTTGGTTGTGGGCACGCTTCGGGCGCCCGGAGTGGATCGCACAACGGGCGCTGCGCCAGGCGGAGCGTCCGCCGGGTCACAGTGCGTGGGTGGTGTTCACCGACACCGCCCGTCACGACCTGGTCTCCTCGGGCGGGTTCCTGGTCGTGGGCGGGCTTACCGCCGCCGCGCTGAACGTGCTCGTCCCCGCATCCTGGATGGCGTCACTGGCCGGGCAGGTGCTGCTCGGGATCTTCGTGATGGCGCTGCTCGCGGTGGTGCTCGCACTGTGCAGCGAGGCCGACGCGTTCGTCGCCGCGTCGCTCTCGGCGGTGCCGCTGGTGCCCCGGCTGGTGTTTCTCGTGGTCGGGCCGGCGGTGGACATCAAGCTCATCGCTTTGCAGGCAGGGGCGTTCGGGCGCGGGTTCGCCAGCCGCTTCGCCCCGGTGACATTCGTGGTGGCGGTCGGTTGCGCGGTCCTCGCCGGCGTGCTGGTACTCGGCGGTCTCCGGTGAAACGGGAGACCCAGAACGTCCTGCTGTTGCTACTCGGCGGGGCGCTATGCAAGATCGCGTGGAATGGTAGCTACCTGCGCTACGTCAAGCCCTCCGTGCTGCCCTTTCTGGTCGCCGCCGGGGCGGTGATCCTCGCGCTCGGCCTGATCTCCATCGGGCGTGACGTGCTCGCTGGGCGCAGCGCGCCCGACCAGCACGACCACGCCGGACGCAGTCCCTGGCTGCTGGTGCTGCCCGTCCTGGCGATCTTCCTGGTCGCGCCGCCGGCGCTCGGCGCGGACACCGTGTCCCGCTCAGCACGGACCCTGGCGCCGCGACAGCCCGCCATCGGCTTCCCGGCGTTGCCCGCCGGTCCGGCTCCCGCCCTTCCGATGAGCGATTTCGTCACCCGGGCGGTGTGGGACGACGCCGGTAGCGTCAACGGTCGCCAGGTACGGCTGATCGGTTTCATCGTTCATGGGTCCCAGGACATCACCTATCTCGGCCGGCTGGTGATCTCCTGCTGTGCCGCAGACGCGACGCCGGTGAAGGTCCGACTAGAGGGCCGCCGCGGTCTGGAGTACCTCCCGCAAGATAGCTGGTACGAAATGCGCGGCCAGGTAGTCCCCGGCTCAGCGAGACCGGATACCCGCTTCACCCCCACCCTCACCGTCTCCGATCTCCACCCCATTCCCATCCCCCGCGAGCCCTACGAGTACTGATCCGCCGCCCCCGCACCGCGTCCGATAGCCACTGGCCCTACGCCTCTGAGGCCCCCGAGCTCAACAACAGCGCTGTGGAGTGGCGCTCCAACAGCTCTGGCTGTTGAGCTCGGGACGTTGGGGGCTGTCGAGCGGACGCCTGGATCAGGAGGGGATGCAGTCGGGGCAGCGGCCGGAGATCTCTATGGTGTGGTCGATATCGGTGAAGTTGTGGTCTTCGGCTACCTTGGCGGCCCACAGCTCCACGGTGGGGCCCTCGACCTCGACGGTGCGCCCGCACTGCCGGCACACCAGGTGATGATGGTGATGCGCCGAACAACGCCGGTAGAGTGCCTCGCCGCTGGCGGTGCGCAGCACATCGATCTCACCGGCCTCGGCGAGTGCCTGCAGGGTGCGGTACACCGTGGTCAAGCCGATGCCCTCGCCGCGGCGTCGCAACTTCTCGTGAATCTCCTGGGCGGACCGGAAGTCGTCGGTGTCGTCGAGCAGCCTGCCGACCGCGGTCCGCTGCCGGGTCGAACGTGGTCGATGCACCGGCGTCACCGGACGCGACGCGGTCATTCCTCCTCCACGTGGGTCACGGCATCGAGCACGATATGCGACAGGTGCTCGTCGACCAGCCGATAGACGACCTCGCGACCGTGCCGCTCGCCGCCGACCACCCCGGCGGCCTTGAGCACCCGTAGGTGCTGGCTGATCAACGGTTGGGTGACACCCAGCGCGTCGACGAGCTCGTGGACGCAGCGCCCGCTGTCGCGCAGCTGCAGCACGATGGCGATTCGCACCGGCGCGGACAAGGCTCGCAGCAGTTCACCGGCCGCATCCAGGGTCGCTCGCGGGCGGATTGCCGCCGGGCCGGGAGCCGGGCGGCCGGGGGAATGCTCGTCGTCGATGGGTGGTTCCGCTACTGCGTCTGCGGCGACACCCGCCATACCGTCTCCCTCAGTTCCCGCCGATCCGAGTTCCACTCCGCCAGCCATGGTAAGCGCCGGGCTGCCGCCACGACGCCCATGGCCCGACAACTCGCTAACGTCATCCTTCCAGCACCGCCGGAGGACCCTCGTGATCTTGATCTGCCGTTTCGCCGTCAACCTCCGCGAACACGTGGTGCCGCTGCTGTCCGAGGCGCTGATCGGCGAGCCCGGTGGCTACGAGGTGCTGGCCGCCGCTGAGGGGGGTGCGGTGAACGATCACGCCAGCCTGCTTGCGCTCGACGCCGAGCGGAGGTTCGGATCCGACGATCGCTAATGTGGGCACGCACCTACCAAAACCGTCACCAGGAGATCCCCAGTGCCCGCGGATCGCATCGAAACCGTCGTCAGCCTGTGCAAACGCCGTGGCTTCGTGTTCCCGAGTGGGGAGATCTACGGCGGAACCCGCTCGGCCTGGGATTATGGCCCGCTCGGTGTGGAACTCAAGGAGAACGTCAAGCGCCAGTGGTGGCGCTCAATGGTCACCGGCCGAGACGACGTCGTGGGCTTGGACTCGTCGGTGATCCTGCCCCGCCAGGTGTGGGTCGCGTCGGGCCACGTGCAGGCCTTTCACGACCCGCTGGTGGAGTGCCAGAGCTGCCACAAGCGGTTTCGGGCTGACCAGCTCGCCGAGGACTACGCCGAACGCACCGGCAAGGACGTGCTCGAGGACGACCTGTCGGACGTCCCGTGCCCGAACTGCGGCACTCGGGGCCAATACACCGAGCCGCGCGAGTTCAACATGATGCTCAAGACATACCTGGGTCCAGTGGAGTCCGAGGACGGCCTGTATTACCTGCGCCCAGAGACCGCGCAGGGCATTTTCATCAACTTTCAGAATGTTGTGATGTCGTCCCGTAAGAAGCCACCGTTCGGTATCGGGCAGATCGGCAAGAGCTTCCGCAACGAGATCACCCCGGGCAACTTCATCTTCCGCACCCGCGAGTTCGAACAGATGGAGATGGAGTTCTTCGTCGAACCGGGCACTGACGAGCAGTGGCACCAGTACTGGATCGATACCCGCACCGACTGGTATGCCGACCTCGGTATCAACCGGGACAACCTGCGGCACTACGAGCATCCCAAGGAGAAGCTCTCGCATTATTCCAAGCGGACCGTGGACGTGGAGTACCGGTTCGGCTTCTCCTCGGGCCAGCAGTGGGGTGAGCTGGAGGGCGTCGCCAACCGCACCGATTTCGATCTCACCACGCACTCCAACCACTCCGGAGTCGACCTGTCCTACTACGACCAGGCGACCGACTCCCGGTACCGGCCCTACGTGATCGAGCCTGCCGCGGGTGTCGGACGTCCTATGATGGCGTTTCTACTGGAGGCCTACGCGGAGGACGAGGCACCCAACGCCAAGGGCGGGGTGGACCGCCGGGTGGTTCTCCGGCTGGACAAGCGGCTCGCGCCGGTGAAGGCCGCCGTGCTGCCGCTATCGCGCAATGCCGATCTCTCGCCCAAGGCCCGGGACGTCGCCGCGGCGCTGCGGCGGCATTGGAATGTCGACTTCGACGACGCGGGCGCCATCGGCCGCCGCTACCGCCGCCAGGATGAGATCGGCACCCCGTTCTGCGTGACGGTGGACTTCGACTCGCTGACCGATCATGCGGTGACGGTGCGCGAGCGGGACACCATGGCTCAGCAGCGGGTCGCGATGGACCAGGTCGAGTCCTATCTCGCGGCTCGCCTGATCGGCTGCTGACTTCTGGAAGCATGGTGGGCATGGACGCCAAAAGCACTGAGGAAACGCGTCACCGCCGGCAAGCTGGTGACGCACTGCGCCGCTGGACCGAGCAAGGACATCCCGCCGGGGTAGTGCGGGTGCTGCAACGTCAGGGTTTCGGCACCGTCGCCACCGGACAGCTGCTGGCCGGCACCGCTGACGGTGACCGGGCGGGGACCCTGTTCGAGGGCACCATGGACACCGTCGCGCTTTCGTTGCTGAGCTTCGCGGTGTCGACACCCGGCACGGCCAAAGGTCACGTCACTGACGTCAACGCGCTGGACGCCGGTCTGGCCTGCGCCGGCGGCGCCCAGCTGCTGGGCCATCCACTGCCTGCATCGGCCGCGTTGGGCGGCGCCCTTGCTGATGGGGAGCCCTGCGCGCTGGCCTCTACTGTCGACGGGTCGGCCGTGCTGGTGGCGGCCGGCGCTGGGCTCAAGGATGTCGGTGACCGGCACCCTAGGCGCCCGCTGGCCACCGCGGCGGGCCGCATCGGTGGGTGAACGACCGGTACGGTCCGCGCTGGTCCGGCTGATTCTCGGCGCGATGCTGGTCGGTGGTCTGATCGTGGGCGGCACGGTGTTCCGGGTGTGGCAGGTGGCCCGGGTCGATGACCGGTCGAAGGCTGACGTCGTGGTGGTGCTCGGCGCGGCGCAGTACGACGGGACACCGTCAGCGGTGCTGGGATCGCGGCTCGATCACGCCGCGCGGCTGTGGCGCGACGGGGTGGCGCCAGTGATCGTCACAGTCGGTGGTCGCCGGGCCGGCGACACCTACACCGAGGCGCAAGCCGGCCGCAAATACCTGACCTCCTATGGGATCCCGCCCGGCGCCGTGGTGCCGATCGGGGAGGGTCGCGACACCCTGGAGAGCTTGCGCGCGGTGGCCGGTCGGGCAGCGGCCGCGGGCTGGCACACCGCGGTGATCGTCAGCGATCCCTGGCACTCGTTGCGGTCTCGGACGATGGCCGATGACCTCGGGCTCGCCGCGTGGACATCGCCCACTCGGAGTGGTCCCATCGTGCAGACCCGCAGCATCCAGGTCCGCTACATGGTCCGGGAGAGTGCGGCATTGCTGGATTACCGATTGACGCACGCCCCGGCCGACTCGTTCGGCACCGATCTGGGGTGAGCCCGATAGGTCACCACTACGCCGAAGTTGACCGGGCTCGACTGCTGGCCGAGCCGGCCAAGCGGTCTGGGCTGCCAGGAACGGCACCGGAGTGCCGCAGCCCCTTTGCCAGGGATCGCGCCCGGGTACTGCACTCCGCGGCGCTGCGCAGGCTCGCGGGTAAGACGCAAGTGGTCGGCCCGGGGGAGGGCGACGTACCCAGGACCCGGTTGACCCACTCGCTCGAAGTCGCTCAGATCGGCCGTGGGATCGCCGTCGAGCTGGGCTGCGATCCGGACGTGGTGGAGACCGCGGGATTGGCCCATGACATCGGCCACCCGCCCTTCGGTCATAACGGCGAGCAGGTTCTGAACGTGGTCGCCGCGGGTTGTGGTGGGTTCGAGGGCAACGCGCAGACGCTGCGGATCCTCACCCGCCTGGAGCCCAAGCTGCTAGACCCGGAGACTGGGCGCAGCCACGGGCTCAACCTGACCAGGGCGTCGCTGGATGCCACCGTCAAGTATCCCTGGTCTCGTGGGCCCGGGGGCGTCAAGTTCGGCTTCTACACCGACGACGCGGCAGTCTTCAGTTGGCTCCGCGAGGGTGCGCCCGGGGACAGCCGATGTCTGGAAGCCCAGGTGATGGACTGGGCTGATGACGTCGCTTACTCGGTGCACGACGTCGAAGACGGGATCCTGGCCGGACGCATCTCGCTGGGCACTCTGGCCGATCCTGTCGAGCGGGCACTGCTCGCGTCGCTTGCCGCACAACATTTCAGCGCGCTACCCAGCGCTGAGGTGGAGGCGGCCGCAGTGGGACTGCTCGCGCTTCCAGTGTTCGATGCGCTACGTCTATACGATGGTTCGCTGATCGCCCAGGTCGCGTTGAAGGAGCTCACCAGCGAGTTGGTGGGTCGGTTCGTGTCGGCGGTGGTGTCAGCGACACGTGCCCGATTCGGGGTCGGCCCGCTGCGGCGCTACCGTGCAGATCTCGTCGTTCCCAGCCAGGTGGCAGCGGAGGTGGCGCTGCTCAAAGCTATGGCGTTGCGGTTCGTGATGAGCGACCCGCACCGGCTTGCGGTGCAGGCCCGGCAACGGGAACATCTCGCCGAGCTGTGCGCGGCTCTGGTGCACCGCGCACCGGACCCGCTGGATCCGGTACTGCGCCCGGTGTGGGAGCAGGCCGCCAGCGATAGCGCCCGCCTACGGGTGATCGTCGACCAAGTCGCTTCACTGACCGATGCCCAAGCCGTGCGCTGGCACGCCCAGCTCTGCCACTGAGCGCCAAGTGTTGACCCACCGGCCTCCCCCTGGCATTCTGAACTTCCGATGCAGGCGACGCGAGTGGAGAGAGGCGTTCTTCCGGCATGATCCCGCATACGCCGATGTGCCGCCCGAGTTTGTGGGCTTCGAGTCCGAGGAACGGGAGCTCACCGGTGGGGACGTGCTGGACGCCCTCGCCTGGGCGGCGAAGCATACCGGCCCGGATCGCACCTGGACCCTCTACGTCGCTGGTTCCTCGTCGGAGAGCTCTGGACTGATCTGGTTGGCTGGCATGGACCCCAATGCGGCGAATGCCCCGTTCACCACGTGGCGATTCACCGTGTCAGACGGTGCCGAGGAATCTTTCGACTCTGGCGATCGCACACGGTGACCAGTAACGGCAGTAGGGCTTACGAAGGCGGCTCGCCGGACAGCACACAGTCGCCGCACACGGCGCGGGCCGTGTTCGGCGCGGTCCGATAGATCAGGCAACAACTGCGGCGACGAAAGCCTCCTGCGGCCACCGCGACGCTGGTGCCACGCAGGGGCGGCTGGTCCAGCAGCAGCGACGCGATCACCCGTGATCGGTCCGCCCAGGCCGGTTGGCGGGCCGCGATCACCGATGCCGCACCATTGACTGCCGAGGCGACATTGCCCCACAGGACCTGCCGCGACACTGACAACGGCACGGTGGTCTCGACAAGATCCCGGACCGGGCCCTCCAGCACGCGGCTCGCCAGCAGGCACACAAGGCGTTGCGGCGTCGCCTCGGCGGCTGCGTCGTGGCCGCCGGCATCGACGTCCGCGGGCTGTGGCACCGATAGCGGGAACGCGCCGCCCAGCACGCGCTGCCACCGCGTGCTGTCCAAGTCAACCTTCAGCAGCTCACCGGAGGTCACCGCGACGGCCAGTGCCGGCGAGACCAGTCGAGCGACCAGACCGAGGTGCGTGACGGAGGCGGCCACTCGCATTTCGACGCCGTCAGGTGCCTGCCCTGCGGCTGCGGCCAGCCGGGAGCGGACCGCGGCCACCCGGTCCATCAGCACGCCCGGATCCTCGACCAGCTCGTTCATCGCGTGCCACGGCTCACGCGGGATGGAGCCGGTGGGGTGTGTCTGCACGGCGAAGAACGGTCCGAAGGCGGCGAGGTCCCGCACCACGGTATTTGTCAGCACCGCAACCTCTCCGGCTTCGCCGTTCCGGGTTGCGCTTTGAGCAGCCGTTCGGCCATCGGAGCGAAGACCAGTCCGATCGTTGCCCAGAGGATCAGCTGCGCGGCCACGGAGTACAGCCGGAAGTCGAACAGCACGTCGGCGGGAAACCCTGGGTAGACGATCGCGCCGCTGGCGTTGGTCAGTGGCAGTGGTGTCTCGGTTGTCTGGTGACCGAACGGTTGCTCGTTGCCGGCCAGGTGCCCCGGCGAGGGCAGGATCGCTATCACGATGCCGATCGCGACTACGAATGTCGCACCCGCGAGTGCGCTGGCATTCCAATTCCCGAACCGCTTGCCCAACCGCTGACCCAGCCACACCGCCGCGACGAGAAACAACACTGAACAGAACACCATCAGCAGATACAGCGCACCGCGTTCCTTAATCGTGTCGGGGCTCCCGATCGCAGGCGGATTAGCCGGATACTTCACAAACGGCACCAGATATACAGCGAGGAAGCCAGCCGCCGATACCAGCAGTGCCAGGACGCGCGGCTGGATGTTGCCGACGCGGCCCAGGCAAACAGCGTAGGTGACGGCGAACAGCGCGCCCACCGCAACGCCAAAGAGGATCATGCCGACGCCGGCACCGAGATTCGACTGGAGGGTGCGGCTGAAGATGTCTGGGTCAGCCGCCGCGGTGGGAAGGCCGGCGGCTTTGTCCAGCACCGCCTGCGTGGCGTCCCGACCGGCTTCGTAGGCGATGGCCGACTCGATCTGGGGCTCGGCGAAGATCCGCGCGAAAATGAAAACCAGCAGGCTGCCCAGCGCGCCGACGAGCACACCCCGCAGCAGGAGTTGCCTTTCCATGCTCGGTGTCCCCGATAGCCGGGTCAGTGGCAGGGGAAACCGAGGAAATGACGAGCGTCATGCACGAGCTCGTGGATGTGCGTGTCGCTGCCGAACACCGAGATCGCGCCCTGGTCGACGCCGATGAAGTAGTACAGGGCCAACGCGGTGATCGCGGTACTCACCAGCCACAGCACCGCCTTGGACACCGGCAGCACAACCGGGGTGGGCCTAGCGGTGAGTGCGGGAATGCTGGTCACGATGAGCCTCCTCAGGGATCCTGCGTCCCTTGCGTTTAGTGGGGCGTCGTGACGGCGAAGTGTCTGACTCACCAACCACCTCGGTGACTGGCTCACAGTGGCGCGACCGTACTGGACTTACACCAGATTCCTCACGCCATCACGCAACAGAAACACTACGGAACACCCCCGCTACGTCAATCCACCATCGGGACGACGCGGGAGTGCAGGCACTGTTGCGACTATCCCGACGTCTACCTGGCTCTGTAGAGGCGCCCGAGAAGCTCGGTCGGCACCACTCGGACGGGGAACGGTCGAAGCGCATCGAAAGCCTCGTCGCCGACCACTCGGGTCACTTCTTGGTACCGGCCGTCGACGTCAAGTTCGAGGACCGTCAGGTCAGGGACGTTGGGATCGAGGATCCAGTAGCTGGGGGTGCCCATCCGCTCGTAGGCGGCGCGCTTGAGGTTGAGATCGATCAGCCGGCCGCTCGGGGAGAGTACTTCGACGGCCAGCACGGGTGCCGCAGGCAGATTTTTGTCGGTGAGTTCGTCGAACCGGGCGACCAGGACGTCGGGCTGCACCTCGTTGGAGCCGTCGGTCTGCACAGCAAACGGCGCGGAGAGGACGTACAGATCGTCCGGACACGCTCCATCCAGCAGCCGATGCAACTGGTAAGCGATCGTCTGGTGACGCAGACCGGGCGCCGGGCTCACCAGGAGTTCCCCGTCGATGAGTTCGTAGCGGCGGCCGTCATCGGGCATCCCTTCAAGGTCACGGACCGTGAAGGGTGTGCTGGCGCCAACGCTCATGCTTGTCATGGTCCCCTCCTCGGGTCGGCCTGCCAACAGTGCCACCGAGGTCTGACATTTTCGGTGCCGACCCTAGACTCGGCACCCGTGGCTGGCCGGATCAGGGACGAAGACATCGCTGAGGTCCGCGAGCGCAACCGGATCGACGAGGTCGTCGGCGAGTACGTCGCGCTGCGTCGGGCTGGTGCGGATTCGCTCAAGGGGCTGTGCCCGTTCCACGACGAGAAGTCCCCGTCGTTCAACGTCCGCCCGGGACACGGGACCTTCCACTGCTTCGGCTGCGGCGAAGGCGGCTCGGTGGTCGACTTCATGATGAAAATCGAGCACCTCGGCTTCGTCGAAGCTGTCGAGCGGCTGGCTGACCGGGTCGGAATCCAGTTGACCTACACCGGCGGGGGCGCCTCGGTGCAGCGCGACCGCGGCACCAGATCACGGTTGGTCGAGGCGAACAAGCTGGCGCAGGAGTTCTACGCCGAGCAGCTGAGCTCGGCGCAGGGGCAGTCGGCCCGGGAGTTCCTGATGCAGCGCGGGTTCACCCAGCAGGCGGCGGGCACGTTCGGCTGCGGCTTCGCCCCGTCAGGCTGGGACCAGCTCACCAAACACCTGCTGGGCCGCGGATTCTCCGTCGATGAGCTGGTGAAGGCCGGGGTGTCCCGGGAGGGCCAGCGGGGGCCCATGGACCGTTTCCACCGCAGGCTGCTGTGGCCGATCCGGGACCTCGGTGGGGATGTGGTGGGTTTCGGCGCCCGACGACTGTTCGACGACGATCGCGTCGAGGCGAAGTACCTCAATACCTCCGAGACGCCGCTGTACCGGAAGTCGCAGGTGCTTTTCGGCTTGGACCTGGCCAAGCGGGAGATAGCCCGGCGCCGTCAGGTCGTCGTGGTCGAGGGTTACACCGACGTGATGGCGATGCACCTGGCCGGGGTGCCCACCGCGCTGGCGTCCTGTGGCACGGCATTCGGCGCGGAGCACATCGCGGTGCTGCGCAGGCTGCTCATGGACGATTTCGAGTTCCATGGCGAAGTGATCTTCGTCTTCGACGGCGACGAGGCTGGGCAGAAGGCGGCGCTGAAGGCATTCGACGACGAGCAGCGCTTCTCAGCGCAGACCTTCGTCGCGATCGCGCCAGACGGGATGGACCCGTGCGAGCTGCGCGAAGCCAAAGGCGACGCTGCGGTGCGCGATCTGGTGGCGCGCCGCCAGCCGCTGTTCACCTTCGCGGTGCGGACGCTGCTTGCCGAGCATGATCTGGACACCGCGGAGGGCCGGGTGGCGGCCTTGCGCCGCACCGTGCCGCTGGTCGCCCAGATCAAGAACGTGTCGCTGCGCGACGAGTACGCCCGGCAGCTCGCCGGCTGGGTCGGCTGGGACGACATCGCCACCGTGCGCAGCCGGGTTCGGCAAGCCGCCGGCGAGGCCCCTCGAGGACGTAGCCCAGTGGGGGCAGCCACGAAAACCGGCTCAGTGGGGGCAGCGACGAAAAACCGGGGTGGACGCACTCCGAACACTTCCCCAGCGGAGAACGGCGCAGATCTCCCGGCGCGGGATGATGTTCGGCTGCAGGCTCAGCGCGAGGTGCTCAAGGCGGTACTGCAGGAACCAGCGATTACCGGACCGGTGTATGACGCGCTGCCCACCGACGCGTTCACCCATCCCGTTTATGCGCAGGTGCACGCGGCAGTGCTGGCCGCAGGCGGCACCGCCGCGGGCATGTCCGGTCCGGCGTGGATCGACGCTGTCGCTGAGCACTGTTCCCAGCGATCATTGGTGACCGAGCTCGCCGTGGAGACGCTGCGAGCCAAGGGCAGCACCGAGGACGACGTGCGCTACATCGGCAGCCTGCTCGCCAGCTTGCAGGCCACCGTCGTCGGGCGGCAGGTCGCCGAGATCAAGTCGCGGTTGCAACGGATCTCACCGGTGGAGGATGCGGAGTCCTATCACCAGCACTTCGGTGATCTGGTTGCGCTGGAGCAGTACTACCGAGCGCTTCGTGAGCAGGCATTAGGCGCCCAGGCGTGAGTGGGTGGAAACGGCTGTTGCGACGCTTTACCGCGGTGCCCGAGCTGCCCGCTGGATTCACCGGCACCCTGGAGGCCGACGAACCGATCGTGACGACGGGGGAGCTGGCGGCTGGCGGGTCCCTGGTGCTGACCCGGCTGGGGCTGTGGGTGCCCGAGGGTGCCGAGTCCCGCCGCGTGGGCTGGCACCTGGTGAGCAAGGCGGTGTGGGACCGCAGCGCGCTGGTGGTCACCGAAGCCGTCGCCACCGGCACCGTGGGTGCGGCCGTGCTGCTGGCCGATCTGCCGCCGCGCCGGTTCGCGCTCGCGCAGCCCGGCACGGTCCCCGAGGTGGTGCGCGAGCGGGTGACCAGCTCGATCAGATCCAGCCATCGGTGCGAGCTTCCCGGCGGTGGCGCTTGGTTCGTGCAGCGCCGGGTCCCCGGTCTGGATGGTGTGGTGCTGCAGGTGCGGGCCGATCCGGGAACCGCGCCCAGCGCGGTGGAGGCGATGGTCAGCGAGGTGATACAGCGCCTGTCACCGCCGGTGCCACCGGTCTGATCGTTGGTGGCTGCCGCCATGGGATCTAGCCGGCTAGGTCCGACGAAGTTGGTCTGATCGAGTCAAGTGTGGGGTTCCTGCGGCAGGTTCGGCCTGCCGGGCCTTGACCGCGCTGCTGTCGCCGAGTTCGACATCCCGGCTGTCGGCTTGCCGACCGAGCAGCCCTGGTGCCGAACTCGACGCACTGAGCGCGGAATTAACCGGGCCTGCATGGTCTCGTTGGGTTGGGGCGCAGCCCCGTTAGTTTTATGGTTACTGACAGCGAGGAGGTCGGGACGGCGGTGTGGGATCCGGAGACTTACCTCGCCTTCGGCGACCACCGCGCCCGGCCATTCCATGACCTGCTGGCCCGGGTGGACGTCCGGGACCCGGCGCTGGTGGTGGATCTGGGCTGCGGGCCGGGCAACCTCACCCGGTTACTGGCCAAGCGGTGGCCGATGGCCAGCGTGATAGCGCTGGACAGCTCGCCGGAGATGGTGCAGGCCGCTCGCGAACGGGGTATCCACGCCGAGCTGTGCGACGTTCGTCGCTGGTCGCCCGTTCCCGGCACCGGTCTGGTCGTGTGCAATGCCGTGTTGCAATGGGTTCCCGAACACGCCGGGTTGTTGCGCCAGTGGATGCTGGAGCTACCGGCCGGTGGATGGTTCGCCCTGCAGGTGCCGGGCAACTTCAGCGCGCCCTCACACGCCGAGACAGCGCGGCTGGCTGCTGAACCTCGCTGGCGCGATCTGTTCGAGCTCAGGGCTACCTGCCCGGTGCTCGAACCCGCCGGATACGCCGCGGTGCTCGCTTCCGGCGCCGCGGAGCTGGACGTCTGGGAGACCACCTACCTGCACCGGCTCACCGGTCCTGACCCGGTGCTCGAATGGATCACCGGGACAGCCCTGCGGCCGGTCCGAGCGGCGCTGACGGCGGGGGAGTGGGCAGCGTTCAGGCAGGAACTCGCCCCCCGACTGCGGGCCGCGTACCCGGCGGGAGCCGACGGGGTGACCTTGTTCCCGTTCCGCCGGATCTTCGCCGTCGCACAGGCCGGGTGGTCGAGTGTTGCGCGCAGTGCGCTACGCTGACGCACGGCCGGTCCACTGGCAGGACCGGGCCCCAAGTGCCTTCCCCGATAGCTCAATTGGCAGAGCATGCGACTGTTAATCGCAGGGTTGTTGGTTCAAGTCCAACTCGGGGAGCCAAACCGCAGGTCAGCAGCTTATTGGCGTAGCCTCTACAAGATCCCTTCATTGTTTATTCACCGCATCACATATGGCTGTAGCTGACGATCGTCGCGATG
>JBBPZY010000095.1:0-4120 GCA_038276315.1 Mycobacteriales bacterium | reverse complement strand
GGTGGCGAAACGCAGCCAGCGGGACTCGCTGGTGAACCCCAGCAGGGCCTGCATCACCGCCAGCGTCACCAGCTCCGCATCGGAGATCTGCGGGCTGAATCCGATCGCCGGGCGCCACGGCGCGCGCTCGGGCGCGATCCGCAACAGGTCAACGGACTTGACGTATAGTGCGGTCGCGAGGGTGTCCAGATATGCGTCCACCAGGGCCTCCCGGGTGGACGTTGGGTGAGAACGCCGATCTTGGACACCCTTCGCGTATCAACCGGTCACGACACGCCCGACCACCTCATACCCCTTGGAATAGATCATCTAGGCGACGCGTCGGATCGCGGCCAGTCCCCTGGTGTAGATCGGGCGCTTGGCCACTGGGTGACCGGACTGTGACGACTCGATGAGCATGCCGTCCCCGGCGGCCATCGCGACGTGTCCGACACGACCACCGTAGGAGTAGAAGATCAGGTCCCCGGGCCGGATCTGCGACAGGCTCACCCGGGCACCGACCCGCGACTGCGCGGCGGCGGTGCGGGGGAGGTGGAGCCCGGCCTGGCGGTAGGACCACTGCACCAGCCCGGAGCAGTCGAACCCGCCTGGCCCGCTGCCGCCGCTGCGGTAGCGGGTGCCGCGCTGCGATAGCGCCGCGCCCAACGCCCGCAGCGCAATGACGTCGGCCTGGCCTGCAGGCCGGGCCGCGGTGCTGCTGCTGGGCAGGGGTGCGGCGGCCGCGCTGTCGGCGAAGGCGAGGACACCGCCGGCCGCCAGGGTCACCGCCGCCAGCGCAGTGGGTAAGTGGTGATGCGAGGTCGGTTTGGCGTGCTTTCCACGAGACGGTTTGGCGTGCTTTCCACGAGACACTGACTACCCCCTCGGATGTTGCCCAGCCCGGAGTCTGCGGGCCGTGGGTGGCTGAGTGCCTCGACATCCCTGCACAGATCAAGCTCCGGCTGGCGGAGGCTCGCGGGTGGACGTCGCTCAACGGTCCGCCAGCAGCGGTGAACGGTCGGTGGTCGGGTGGTGTCTGTGCGTGATCGCGACCGGTGCCGCCGCTGCGTTCGCAGTAGCGGGTTCAACCGGGACGCGACGCTTAACCCGCCGCGCCTGGCCGCACGTTCGTGCAAACGCGTGCGCCTTCTCGGTGACGAGATCCCCTGGCCTGCCTACTCTCCCGGCAACTGCGTCGGCATCGGATCGTTACTCCGCCCACGCTGCTGGCCTGGCACCGCCGCCTGGTCGCGACGAAGTGGACCAATCCGACCCGGTCCGGCCGCCCATCCCTATCCGTACACGCACTTGCGCGCGGGCACGCATCCGCGTTGGTCTGTTCCGGATGGGTCATCGGGACAGAAACGGCCCGGAGGTCGTCAGGGACGCATCGAGGGTGCTGTGGCCGGTAACACTGGAGATGTTATGGCGACTTCCAGGGTGAGGCGCGGTGGAGGCGGTGGGTGTGGTCAGCGAGGATGACGGGTTGGTGGAGCTGTCGGACGCGATCGGGTTGTCCGGGAGCAGTTGGTCGCCGCGCAGTTGGCGGGTCGGCAGGTTGTGGCCGGGCAGGTGTTGACCTTCGCGGTGGGGAAGGTGTCGATCGAGTTCAGCGGTGAGGTGAAGAAGGCCGTCGGTGGGGGTGGTGGGCTGAAGTTCTGGCTGCTCACCGCGGATGCCAAGGCGGAGCGGTCGAGCGGGGCGATGCACAAGGTGCAGATCGAGCTGATCCCGCAGACCCCGGAGGGCAAGTCGTTCATCGTCGCCGACGGTGTCCCCGCCCCACCCGCTGAGTAGTCCACGAGCAGATATGCGACGTCAGGTTGAGGTCTACGCGGACTGGCGCGACCATCCCCCGGGCCAGGCGCGGTGGACGTGTGGGTCGGGTTATCTGCTGGGTGGTCGGCTGATCCTGACCGCAGCGCACGTGGCGTGCCCGGCCGGTCAACCGTTGATGACGGTGCGGGTACGGGCGGAGTCCGGGCCACTGCTGGCAGCGCAGGTGGCGTGGCATCGCTACGAGGGCGACGTGGATGTGGCATTGCTGGTAGTCACCGAGCCGACTTGGGTGGTGCCGGTGTGGCGGCACCCGGTGCGGTGGGGGCGGCTGGTCACCACCCGCGGGTCGCAGGCGTGCGAGGCGACCGGGTACCCGAAGGTCGTTGCCGAGCCGCGGCGGCGGGATAGCCACCACGCGGTCGGGGTGATCAACCCGGGGTCGTTGGTCAAGGCCGGGCTGTATGCGGTGGAGGTGAGCAACCCGCCCGCCGGGCCGGGCACGGGGTGGGCGGGGATGTCAGGCGCGGCGGTGCTGTGCCAGGGCTTGGTGGTCGGTGTGGTGACGGTGGATCCAGCAGGGTTCGGTAGCCGCCGCCTGGTCACGGTGCCGGTCACCGCAGTGACCAGCGACCCGGGGTTTCGGCAATTGGTCACCGAGCATATCGGCCGTGCACCGGTGGTGGAGCCGGTGGAGCTGGCTCGGTTGTGCGAACCGGTGCGGGCGGCGGAGTCCCCGGCCGGGTTGCTGCGGGCCGATGTGGCCGAGACCCCGTTTCGGCCCGACCCGGACTCGAGCAGTTGCAGCAGTGGTGCCGGCGGCCGGAGTGGTCCTCGACTCGGCTGGTGGTGGGTCCGGGTGGGCAGGGCAAGACTCGCCTGGCCCGCCACCTCGCCGCGCAGCTCATTGGCGAGGGGTGGGCCACAGTGATGCTCGCCGAGCGCGCCGGACCTGGTGAGATCGCGGTGTTGGGTGAGGTGGTGGCCCCGACTCTGGTGGTCGTTGATTATGCCGAGGGTCGCGCTCACCAGCTGGGCGCGGTGTTGGAGGCGTTGGCGCGGGCGCAGGAGAAGGTGCGGCTGCTGCTGCTGGCCCGAACCGCCGGCGCGTGGCGCACCGAGCGCATCGATCCCTGCCCGGCGCTAGACGTGCTCGGCGATGACCGCATCGTGGTCGAGCTGGGTCCGGTCGAACCCACCCCGGCGGGCCGGGTGCAGGCCTGGGAGCAAGCCGTCACCGCGCTGGCCGCCGGCATCAGCGAGCTCGATGTCGAGGGGTACCGGAACATCGAGTGGACCAGCCTGGCGACCCGGCTGCCCACCCCGACCTTGGACGGCCCCTCCTACCGCACCATCCTGGCCGTGCAGATGCACGCCCTGGCGCAGCTGCTGCAGGCCGGTGTCCCGATCACCGCTCCCGATGGCTGGCCGCAGCAGGTGCTGCTGGCTCACGAGAGCCGCTACTGGTCGCGAGTTGCGGATCGGTTCGGGATCACCCTGACTCCGGCGACCCGACGTTGCTTGGTCGCCACCGCCGCCCTGTGGGGCGCAGCCACCGAGGGCGAGGCCCGCCGCGTGCTCACCGCCACCCAGCCCCGCGGCTGACCGCGCCGTGACCGATGCGCTGTCCAACATCGCCGACTGGTTGGCCGCCCTGTACAGCGACGGGCAGCGGTACTGGTCTGGGGTGCAACCCGACCCGCTGGCCGAGTATCTCCTCGGCACCGTCCTGGGCCCCGAGGGTCGCTGCCCCGACCTGGTCGCCGAGACGATCAGTGGGGTCTCACCCGGCCAGCTCGAACACGGCCTGACCCTGCTTGGGCGAGCTCACCCCCACCACTCGCACCTGACCCAAACCATCACCGAGGCTGTTATGGGCGCGGGGACGCCAGGCGGGATCGCGGCTATCGCGGTTGCGCCCCGCCTGGAGGCGCCTCAGCCTCTGCTCACCGCACTCGATCGGCTCATCCCGACCGCGGACCTACCCACCCTGCGGGCCCTGTCAGATGCCTTGCCACGCTACAGCCTGCTGCTGTCACCGATCACCGTGCGGATCGCTGCGGCCCTCGTCGACCTGCACCGCGTCGCCACCGAAACCGACCGTGACATCCACCTGCCCGACCTGGCCATGTCGATGAACAACCTCGCCATCCGGTTGGCTGAGGCGGGGCGGCGGGCCGAGGGCCTGGCCGCCGCGCAGGAAGCCGTGGAGCGGTACCGGGAGCTAGGTGGCTGGTGTCGAACGCCCCCGTCACAGGGACGGCTGCGTCGGGAAGGCCGTCGGATCGGGTCGTGATCGATTCGGGATTGGGCGTCGGTAGGGTCCGTGCGGGATCTCGGCAGTCCATTCGTGGCGAGGCTGTCG
>JBBPZY010000094.1:0-5000 GCA_038276315.1 Mycobacteriales bacterium | reverse complement strand
TAGCGGGTGAGGCCAGCCCCCACCCGTTTCACGGCGTCGCGGGTTGGTATCAGCGCCTTGACATCGTCGGCTGCGATGACGATGCCCCCGGCCTGATCGTGAACGGTGTCGACGCGCTTCCCGACGTCGACGGTGGCACCCATCAGGCGCTGCAGGAGCACCACCACGACGGGTATGACGATGACCAAGAAGAGCGCGTTGCCGATCCACCACAGCACCATCGTCGTCTCCTTGTCTTAGTTTCGCCCGATTGCGGGGTCCTGAGCGGCTGTTGTGGGTCGCCACTCAGTTCCGGAGGTCTGGACCTGCGGCTGCTGCGGCGCTGCGTGGGTCTGCTTCGCCGGCAGCGACTCGGCCTTCTCCGCGATCGCCGGCAGCGCGTTGGCGATCGCGTTGAGCTTCCGGTTCAGGATCGCGGCACCGGCGCCCACCAGAAACACGTCGCCTTGGATCGCCCCGATGATCCCCCCACTCACCTCTGAGATGGAGTTAGCGAGGGAGTTCAGCCGGCGAGTGATCAAGATCACGAACAGTGCCAACACGACCACCAGGGCCACGATCTCGACCACGGTGAGGATTACGAGCGGTACCGTACCCATCACGCCCCCACCCCGAGAAGTCGAGCGTGTCGACCCGCCTCGGCGGCGACCTCATCCAGGCTGTCGGCGACAGCCAGCGCAATCTTGATGTGGGCCGTGTTACCGGCCACCCCCTGCGCCACGTCCTTCAGTCGGTGCACGCTGCTTTCGATGGCGCCGACGAAGGACAGCAGCAGGCTGAGAAGCGCGATCACTACAATTAACACGACCGCGCCGGCTACCAGCGTAATCTGCCAGAGCGTGCTGTCCTCGGAGGCGAGAGCTAAGACCATCGTTATCCTCCCAATGCATTTCGAGCGGCCCGAGCGCCCCGGAGGATGCTCTGGAGCGTGTCGTTTGTGCGGCGCAGCTCCACGAGCGGCTGCGTGGTCGACCGTGTCGCCTCGAGCTCGTGAGCCGCTGCGCGCACCTGCGCGTTGATCCGGGATGCCAGCGCCAGGAGCACGCTTACCAGGATCACCACGATCACCACGACCACCACGCCGATGATCAGGCCCGCCCACCAGCCACCGAGGTGCGGCTGCTCCCCAACCTCTTTCAATGCTACGAAGTGCCGCTGCCCAAACTCATTCAATTGCTACCCCCACCCCTGCGAGGAATACGCTGGCACGCGATTAAGCTCGGAGCGCGGCAACGTTTCCCTATTGGTCCGTAATCGGAAGTTTACACTCCATCACGAGGTTAGGGAAGTGGCAGTATGAAAGTGTGCCACCGCGCGGCATCCAGAGTCTCAGACATCCGGACGTGCGTGGTGATCTTGCAGGTGATTGGGGCAGGGGTCGCCCAGGGATGTGGGGGGTGGTGGGTCGGTCGAGGCGCACGGTGATGCCGTGAGGCGCTGTAGGTGACGGTACCGCCTAGTTGTAACACGTTGCCGGTGGTGGCCCGGTATTCGATGGGGTCTTGTAGGTAGGCGCTGAGTTGGTGGGCGAGCCAGGGTTCGCCGTTGGCGGTGCGCGGGCGTAGCACCGTTTGCAGGGCGCGGTGGTGCACGGGTGCAGGGCGGTCTTGGCGTCTGGGTTGATCCGGTTGGCGGAGAGCCTTGCCGGGACGGTCTTAAGTGCGTCTTCGGCCCGGTTAATGGCATAGCCGGCGAGTGCGCCGATGCCGTAGAAGCCGAACTCATCATATCACCCTCGTGGCCTCGTCCGATCAATTGCGGATCCTGATACGGTCAGCGTGAGAGGTGTCGAAACGTCTCAAATCTCAAGAAGAAGACCGCTCACGGAGGGGCCCGAGCCAATGGCACGACCTGCCATTCGACCGACCTGGTCGCTTCTGGCGAGGCAACCTGCACACCCATTCCAGCCGTTCCGAATAAATAGCACGCCGCCACCAAGAGGCCAGCTACGACTTCCTGGTCATCACCGATCACTTCCGAGCCGAGTACGGATTCCCGTTGACAGACACCAGAGCGCTGCGGAAGCCTGGATTCACCACAATTCTTGACGCCGAGCTGCACGCTCCTCGCACCGAGTTCTCCACCGAGTGGCACATCATCGCTGTGGGAGAGTCTGAATGCCGCCAATGCGGTCGAGGTGTAGCCGACGATGCCCACTTCCAGCCCCCGGACCTGCTCGCTTGCGCCGCTTGGGTGCACGTGCGAACCGAGTCCCTCGACCCCGCTGCGCTGCTGGCCGCGGTCAAGGCCGGGCACTGCTACGCGAGCACCGGACCCGAGCTCCAGGAGATCCGGCTCCACGACGGCTGGCTCACGGTGCGCTTTTCACCGGACCGCAAGGTGCTGCTCACTGGGTGCGGCACTTTGCTTGCCGTGGTTAGGTTGTCGAGGCACCAGGCATGGTGGTACGCACGGATGGCGTTGGGCGCTGGGAAGGCTGTTGGGCGAGTGTCGGAGGGATCGCGGCGGGATCCACGCCAGTCACCATGGCGGCCACGGTGGGCGACCGGCAGCCGGGTCAGCAACACATCTCAGACCACCCTCACCGGTGCAGCCGGAGCGGTGACCGCAGTGGCGTGTGCCCACCTCGACGGCCGCGCAGTCGCTGTCACTGGCGGCGTCGATGGCGTGGTGCGAATCTGGGACTTGGCCACCAGCACTTCGATCGGCGAACCGCTCATGGGCCACACCGACCCGGTGACCGCGGTGGCCTGCACCCAGCTCGACGACCGTCCGGTCGCCGTCACCGGTGGCGTCGATGGCACGGTGCGGGTTTGGGACCTCACCACTGGCGCTCCGATCGGCGACCCCCTCACCGGCCACACCGCCCCGGTGACCGGGGTGGGCTGCACCGAGCTGGATGGCCGCTCGATCGCCGTCACCGGCGGCTGCGACCACACGGTGCGGATGTGGGAACTCACCACTGGCACCTCGATCGGCGACCCGCTCACCGGCCACACCGCCCCGGTGACCGCCGTGGCCTGCACCCAGCTGAACGGCCGTCCGAGCGCCGTCACCAGCGGTCGTGACCACACGGTGCAGGTGTGGGACCTCGCCGCCGGCGCCCTCATCAGCCTGCTCACTGCTCACACCGCACCGGTGACCGCGGTCGCCTGCACTGATCTGGACGGCCGCCCGATCGCAGTCACCAGCGGTGAAGATCTCACGGTACGGGTTTGGGACCTCCCCACCGGTGGCCTCATCAGCCTGCTGCCCTTTCACACCGCCCCGGTGACCGCCGTGGCGTGCACCCATCTGGGCGGCCGCCCGATCGCCGTCACCAGCGGTGAAGATCACACGGTGCGGATCTGGGATGTGGTGACCGGCGCCCCTATCGGCGAGCCGCTCACTGGCCACACCGGCTTCATTGAAGCGGTGGCCTGCACCCGTATAGACGATCGCCCGATCGCGGTCACCAGCGGTCGGGCCCACACGGTATGGATCTGGGATTTAATCACCGGCACCTCCGTCGGCGAGCGGCTCACTGGCCACAGCGGCCTCGTTGAGGCAGTAGCCTGCACCCGTGTGGATGGCCGCCTGATTGCCGTCACCAGCGGTCGGGACCACACGGTGCGGATCTGGGACCTCATCGCCGGGACCCCCGCGGGCCTGCTCACTGGCCACACCGGTCCAGTCACCGCAGTGGCCTGTGCCCAGCTCGAGGGCTGCCCCATCGCCGTCACCGGAAGCTGGGACCACACGGTACGGATCTGGAACCTGGCCAGCCGCACTCTGATCGGCGAGCCCCTTACCGGCCACACCAACACCGTCACCGCGGTGGCCTGCACCCAGCTGGACGGCCGCTCGGTTGCCGTCACCAGCGGTCGGGACCACACGGTGCGGATCTGGGATCTCGCCAGCGGCGTCTCCATTGGCCTGTTCCCTGGCCACACCGGCCCGGTGACCGCGGTAGCCTGCACCCATCTGGACGGCCAGCCGATCGCCGTCACCGGAAGCTGGGACTACACAGTACGGATCTGGGACCTCGCCAGCGGGATCCCCCTCAGCCTGCTCACCGGCCACACCGGTCCGGTGACCGCGGTGGCGTGCACGCATCTGGACGACCGCCCGATCGCTATCACCAGCGGTCGGGACCACACGGTGCGGATCTGGGATCTGCGGACAAGACTTCGAATCGATCAAATCGACCTGCCCAGCGACGTCAAAGCCGTCACTGGCACCCCAGCGGGCGGCATCGTGGCCGCCTTCGGTTGGGACATCGTTCATCTTGAACGCTCGACGGAACAACTGACATGAGCGCGCAGGTTTCCGTACTCACGGGCCTTGGTGACCGGCGTGGCCGCGGTACTCGTCGCTGTCCGGCTACGCCGAAGACGTCGCCGCAATCTGCGCCGAGCTCGAGCTGCGCGATGTGGTCTTCGTCGGGCACTCCATGTCAGCGATGGTCGGTGTCCTCGCGGCGGCTGCCGCACCAAACCTGTTCGCCAGGTTGGTCCTGGTCAGTCCGTCCCCCCGGTATGTGAACGACGGCGACTACGTCGGCGGATTCAGCATGGAAGATACCAACGACATGCTCGAGTCGCTGGAGAGCAACTACCTCGGATGGTCGAGCGCTAAGAACGCGGGTCGTGACGACATCGCTGGGTTCTTCGAGCAGGTGATGGAGGAGGACTCACAGCGCGCCGCCCAGTGTCGAGGAGTCCGGCCCGGCGCTCACCTGACGCCGGGGCGCTGGCGGATGGCCGTCGCCTGACGATGTTTATCTCATCAGGAGGGGCGGTCGTTCGCTGTCGTCGAGCGGGCGCACGTGCGTTTGGCAGGCCTTCACGAGCTGTGCAGGACGGGCCAGCGGTGACAACCGCCGCGATGAGCGCAAGTCCTCGATTGCCCGAATGGGACGCCGGTTCCGGTTCCTAAGTGGTTGGCTCCGGAAGTCCGTCGGGGGTTGACACGACGTCTGGGCATGTGCGCCGGTTGGTTCAGTGGCCGGAGCGTGTCAGGTATAGATCGCAGGCGCAGTCGAGTGCGTCTTGGGGGCT
>JBBPZY010000093.1:0-33560 GCA_038276315.1 Mycobacteriales bacterium | reverse complement strand
GCGCACCTGTCCGAGGACGCTCTCCTGATCGAGGCGTTCCGCTCCGGCCGCGACTTCCACTCGGTCACGGCCTCGCGGGTCTTCGGGGTCGACCCGACGGAGGTCCCCCCCGCGATGCGGGCCAAGATCAAGGCGATGAACTACGGCCTGGCCTACGGCCTGTCCGCGTTCGGGCTCTCCGCGCAGCTGCGGATCTCCACCGAAGAGGCTCGGGAGCTGATGGAGGAATACTTCACCCGATTCGGCGGGGTCCGCGACTACTTGCGCACAATCGTGGAGAAGGCCCGGCGCGACGGTTACACCGCCACCATCATGGGTCGTCGGCGCTACCTGCCCGACCTGGTCAGCGACAACCGGCAGCGCCGCGAGATGGCCGAGCGGATGGCGCTCAACGCACCGATCCAGGGCAGCGCCGCGGACATCATCAAGGTCGCGATGCTGCGCGTGGCGCAGGCATTGCGCGTGGAAGGCCTGCGGTCCCGGATGCTGCTGCAGGTGCACGATGAGCTGGTGCTGGAAGTCGCCGACGGTGAACGCGTCGCGCTGGAGGCACTGGTACGTCGGGAGATGGCGTCGGCCTACGCCTTGGATGTCACGCTAGAGGTCTCGGTAGGAGTGGGACGCAGCTGGGACGATGCGGCGCACTGAGACCTGCCCGCCAGGAGAGGCCCTCGACGCCCGGGCCGTGGTGTCGTTGCTGCCGCACGGTCGCAAAGAATGGATCCCCATGATGAAGGACCTGTCACGATCAGCCGAATCAACTGGGCGACGTTAGCCGTCGCCGACCAGGACATGATGGTCGAGTTCTTCTTGGACAAGCTCGGTTTCGAAAAACGCGCGGATGCCGAGATGTGGCCTGGTGCCCGCTGGATCGAAGTCGCCCCGAAAGGGGAACGGACCGGACTGGTGCTCAGCAGCGCGGCAGCCTTCGGCCGCGAGCCCAGCACCGAGTACCCAGTCGGTTTTTCCTGCCCTGACCTGCCGGTCACCGTCGAGCAGCTACGGGCCGCCGGCGTGACGGTCACCGATCCCATCACGGAACCTTGGGGTACCTACATCAAGGTCACCGATCCAGAAGGTCGCGCATTTCTGGTCAACGACCACGGTTGACGCTCCTGACTGCCAAGAACTGCCACGTGGACCCTTTACGCAGTTAGCGAAAGCACCGGACCGCCATGTGGAACCCTCTCGCGGTTAATGACTCCAACGGCTCATCCTTCGGTGCTCGGCCGCCGGATCTCCCCGGGGATCTCCCCCAGCAAGGGTTCATCACGGTTTGTGTGCCTACGGTGACACCCACTGTCGTCGTAGGCACATAAGCCGTGATCTTCTTGTCTAGACGACGGGGCGTTGAGCGCGGGTGGCCGCAAGTACCGTTACAGCGTCAGCCGCGACGGCAGCAGAAGATCGCGGTCCCCGGGAACAGCGCGCCACGCAGCGGGCTCCACTGCCCCCACTGCTGGTGTAGGTCAGCCGGCCACTCCGGTTCCACCAGGTCCTCCAACACCAAACCGGCGGCGACGATCTCCCTGACCCGGTCACCCAGGGTGCGGTGGTGCTCCACGTAAGTGGGCTTGCGAAGGCGGTCCACCTCGACATACGGGGTGCGGTCGAAATACGACTGCGCCACGGTCAAGCCGGCCTTCCCCGGGTCGTCGGGGAAGATCCAACGCAATGGGTGAGTCACCGCGAACACCCACCGACCGCCGGGGCGCAACACCCGGGCGACCTCTCTCATCACCTCGGCCGAGTCCGCGACGAACGGCACCGCACCGAACGCGGAACACGCGAGGTCGAAGCTCCCGTCGGCAAAGGGCAATCGACCAGCGTCGGCCTGCACCAAGGGCACCGAGATTCCGGTTTCGCACGCTGCCCGCACCGCGTGCAACAGCATTGCCGCCGACAGGTCCAGGCCGACGACCTGCGCGCCGTGGGCAGCTAGCCAGCGCGCGCAGGGCGCTGACCCGCAACCGACCTCGAGTACCCGGAGGCCGATCACCTCGCCGAGCAGGCCGGCGTCTGACTCACGAAGCCCCTCTGGGCACCAGACGAAATCCGCTGAACCCAGGAAATCCCCGTGCTCGGCGAGGTAGTCCGCGGCATCGGCGTCCCACCAACGACGGTTGGCCGCGACCGTGTCCGCGACGCTGACCAGCTGTTTCACCACACCGACCGTGCCCAGCACCGCCTCAGCGCTGCACGGACTGGGCAGCGGGGCAATCCTGTCATCGTCGTGGCCTGGTTGCGGCGCGTCTGTCACTGAGGCAGTCTCTCACCACGAAGCAGGCGAGCACCGGGGTCGGGTTTGCTGCTCTGACTCCTGCCTGGGTAGGATTGAACTGCGCTGTCGTTTCGCGCTGCCCAGGTTGTCAAGCGAGCCTTGGTTGTCAAGCTAGCTCGGTTGTCAGGCTCGCTCGGTATCAAGCTCGCTGCACGGCGAGGGTGATCCGCCGGGTGAGGTTGATCTGTCGGGCGAGGCTGATCTGGCGCAGTGGGGAATCAGCGCACCGACACAACAGTTGAGACAAACACCGACCGCTCGACCCTATCCCTTCGGAGCACCCCACCGCATGTCCACCGACACCACCACCGCCCCGGCCCCGCAGCAAGTTGCGATCAACGATATCGGGACGGAGGAGGACTTCCTCGCCGCCATCGACAAGACGATCAAGTACTTCAACGATGGCGATATCGTCGAGGGCACCATCGTCAAAGTCGACCGTGACGAAGTGCTGCTCGACATTGGCTACAAGACCGAGGGCGTTATCCCGTCCCGGGAACTATCCATCAAACACGACGTCGACCCGGCGGATGTCGTGTCGGTGGGCGACGAGGTCGAGGCCCTCGTTCTCCAGAAGGAGGACAAGGAGGGCCGCCTGATCCTGTCCAAGAAGCGCGCCCAGTACGAGCGCGCCTGGGGGAACATCGAAACCCTCAAGGAGAACGAGGAGCCGGTGCGCGGCACCGTCATCGAGGTGGTCAAGGGTGGTCTGATTCTCGACATCGGGCTGCGCGGCTTCCTGCCCGCCTCGCTGGTCGAGATGCGCCGGGTCCGCGACCTCCAGCCCTACGTGGGCCGGGAGTTGGAAGCGAAGATCATCGAGCTGGACAAGAACCGCAACAACGTAGTGCTTTCCCGGCGCGCTTGGCTTGAGCAGACTCAATCCGAGGTGCGCAGCGAGTTCCTGCACCAGCTGGCCAAGGGTCAGGTCCGCAAGGGCCAGGTCTCCTCGATCGTCAACTTCGGTGCCTTCGTGGACCTCGGTGGAGTGGACGGTCTAGTGCACGTCTCCGAGCTGTCCTGGAAACACATCGACCACCCCAGCGAGGTTGTCGAGGTCGGGCAGGAAGTCACCGTCGAGGTGCTCGACGTCGATCTGGAGCGCGAGCGAGTGTCGCTATCGCTCAAGGCAACCCAAGAAGACCCGTGGCGTCAATTCGCTCGAACCCATCAGATCAGCCAGATCGTGCCCGGGAAGGTCACCAAGCTGGTGCCTTTCGGCTCGTTCGTCCGGGTCGAGGAAGGCATCGAGGGTTTGGTGCACATCTCGGAGCTCTCGCAGCGGCATGTCGAGATTCCCGAGCAGGTCGTGCAGGTCGGCGACGACGTGATGGTCAAGGTCATCGACATCGACCTGGATCGCCGGCGGATCTCACTGTCGCTCAAGCAGGCGAACGAAGGACTGTCCCCGGAGATGGAGTTCGACCCGGCGCAGTACGGCATGACCGCCGAGTACGACGGCGAGGGCAATTACATCTACCCCGAGGGCTTCGACCCGGAGACAAACGACTGGCTCGAAGGCTACGACAAGCAGCGTCAGGAATGGGAGCGCGCCTACGCCGAAGCGCAGGTCCGTTTCGAGCAACACCGCAAGCAGGTCGTCAAGGCGAGCGAGGCTGACTCGGAGGCGGCTGAGGACCAGAACTACTCGTCGGAGACGGCGGAGGCGCCTACCACCAGCAGCACCAGCAGCACCAGCAGCACCAGCAATGCTGGCGCTGGGGGCTCGCTCGCCAGCGACGAGCAGCTCGCGGCACTGCGGGAGAAGCTCTCCGGCGGCGTGTAACAGGAAAGTGCCACGATCGTCCGATGCTGCGCATCGGGCTGACCGGAGGCATGGGGTCCGGTAAGTCGATGGTCGCCGCCCGGCTCGCACAATGCGGGGCGTCGATCATCGACTCGGACCGGATCGCCCGCGAGGTGCTCAAGCCCGGTACCGACGGACTGCGCGCCGTGATCGGCGAGTTCGGTGAGGGGATCCTCGCTGCTGACGGCTCACTGGACCGAGCGGCGTTAGCGGCGCAGGTGTTCAGCAACGCCGAAGCTCGAGCCCGGCTCAACGCCATCGTGCACCCGCGCGTCGCGGCCCGCTCCGCTGAGCTGATCGCAGCCGCGCCGGCCGAGGCGATCGTGGTGCAAGACATCCCGCTGCTCGTCGAGGTCGGGATGGCGCCCGGGTTTCCCCTGGTGATCGTGGTACACGCGGACGCTTTGGTGCGGCAGCACCGGCTGATCGAGCAGCGTGGCGTGGCACCGGCCGACGCTGCGGCGCGGCTCGCTGCCCAGGCCACTGACTTGCAGCGTCGCGCCGTCGCTGACATCTGGCTGGACAACAGCGGCTGCCGTGCCGAGACCCTTTCGGCGGTCGGCCTACTGTGGACCGAGCGGCTGGTGCCTTTCGAAACCAACCTGCGCCACCGTCTCCCGGCAGCGCGCCCTATCACTCCGGTCGTGGTCCCGCCGGACGGCAGATGGCCAGAGCAGGCGCAACGGGTGATGGTACGGATTGCCGCGCTGGCGGGTCTGCGCGCGCACCGCCTCGATCACATCGGCTCCACAGCGGTCTCTGGTCTTGCTGCCAAGGACGTGCTGGACATCCAAGTGGTGGTCGCCGATCTCGACGCGGCGGAGCTGCTCGCTGACGACCTGATCGGTGCCGGACTCATCCGGCGGGACGGTCGTTGGTGCGACCTTGGCCGCGACGGCACCACCCGGGCTAGAGCGATGGCGACCAACGCCGATCCGGGCCGGGCCGTCAACTGCCATATCCGGCCAGCCGATTCTCCAACCTGGCGGGATGCCGTACTGCTGCGGGACTGGCTGCGGACCCATCCCGATGATGTTCGGGAGTACGCCGAGCTCAAGCACCGGCTCGCCGCGCGGCGGTGGGACAGCATCGACGCCTACGCCACCGCGAAGTCCCCGTTCGTGGCCAGCGCGCTGGATCGAGCGCAGCGGTGGGCCGCGCGGACCGGCTGGCAGGTGGGCTGAGACCGGGTCAGTGGCGACTCGAAGTCAGTGCGGGCTCCAGGTCGGCGACGCCCCCACCGTGGACAACCAACTATCCAACCGGTAACCGTGCCGAGCCAAGCCGTCCAGCGTTCGATACGCCGTGGCCAGCGCCGCCTCCGCGGCAGACCTATCGATCAATCCGGCGACGACCGCAGCAAGCAACTCATCGGTGTCCAGCACATCGACGCCCCGGCCGGTGCGCACCAGGAGGTCCAGGTAGTGGTCCACGGTGCGCCAGCAACTGGGGTCTACGTCGATACGCACGACGTCGACGTAGAATTGGTAGTCCCGCTGGTGCCCGGGAGGATCGAACCAGTGCGTGATCCTCAGATCCATCTCGGGCAGCAACCAGGACTCCAGTGCACAAATCGACGGATGGTCGATGACGTCGCGCGCGAGGTAGAGCCCGAATGGCTCAACCCGGTATTCGCGGACCGCGCGGACGATCCCCTTGGGGTCGGTGTTGGTCATCGCCTCCAAGTCGAACAATTCAACTTTGGGAGGGTGAATGTGCGGGGTGGTCTGGGCAGTCGGTCCGTGCTGGGCCGTCATAGCGATCGACCCTACGCGAGGACAGACTGTCAGGGGTCCGGCCTACTCTCGATGCCATGACTGACGCCGTCGTGGTCCCGCGCGACCTGCTCCCTCGCTCCGAGTTCCGCCCGGCCGCTGACAGCCCGCGGTCACAGTCGCGGTTCGAGATGATCAGCGACTACTCCCCGGCCGGCGACCAACCAGCTGCAATCGAAGAGCTGGAACGCCGAATCACCGGCGGTGAGCGCGACGTCGTGCTGCTGGGCGCCACCGGAACCGGTAAATCAGCCACTACCGCGTGGCTCATCGAGCGGGTCCAGCGTCCGACGCTGGTGATGGCGCCGAACAAGACCCTCGCCGCGCAACTCGCCCACGAGCTGCGGGACTACTTCCCGAACAACGCGGTGGAGTACTTCGTCTCCTACTACGACTACTACCAACCCGAAGCATACGTCCCGCAGTCCGACACCTACATCGAGAAGGACTCGTCGATCAACGACGACGTAGAGCGGCTGCGACACTCCGCCACAAGGTCGCTGCTCACTCGCCGCGACGTCGTTGTCGTCGCCTCAGTGTCGTGCATCTTCGGGCTCGGTACCCCGCAGGAGTACCTCAAGGGGTCGATTCATGTTCCGGTTGGAGGCGAGGTCGGGCGCGATGCGCTGCTGCGGGGCCTCGTCGACATCCAGTACACCCGCAACGACATCGCCTTCGCTCGCGGGACCTTCCGGGTCCGCGGTGACACCGTGGAGATCATCCCCGCCTACGAGGAGTTAGCGGTCCGCATCGAGTTCTTCGGTGACGAGGTCGAGTCGTTGTACTACCTGCACCCGCTTACCGGTGAGGTGGTGCGGGAGGTGCCTGAGGTGCGAATCTTTCCGGCCACCCATTATGTCGCCGGGGCCGAGCGGATGGAGCGCGCCATCGCGGGCATCGAGTCCGAGCTGACAGACCGGCTGGCCACGCTGGAGCGCCAGAGCAAGCTGCTGGAGGCCCAGAGACTGCGGATGCGGACGCACTACGACGTGGAGATGATGCGTCAGGTCGGGTTCTGCTCCGGCATCGAGAACTACTCGCGTCATATCGACGGGCGGTCAGCGGGCTCGGCGCCGGCCACCCTGTTGGACTACTTCCCCGAGGATTTCCTGCTGGTCATTGACGAGTCGCACGTCACGGTGCCGCAGATTGGCGGGATGTACGAGGGGGACGCATCGCGCAAGCGCACCTTGGTGGAGCACGGTTTCCGGTTGCCCTCCGCGCTGGACAACCGGCCACTGAGCTGGGAGGAGTTTCAGGACCGGGTCGGCCAGACGGTGTACCTGTCGGCCACTCCAGGGCCCTATGAGATGGCCCAGGCCGGTGGGGAGTTCGTCGAGCAGGTCATCCGCCCGACCGGCCTGGTGGACCCGCAGGTCGTCGTCAAACCGACCAAGGGTCAGATCGATGATCTGGTGCACGAAATTCGCGTCCGCGCCGAGCGCAATGAACGGGTACTGGTCACCACGTTGACCAAGAAGATGTCCGAGGACCTCACCGACTACCTGCTCGAGCTCGGAATCCGGGTCCGCTACCTGCACTCCGAGGTGGACACGCTGCGGCGAGTGGAGCTGCTGCGGCAGCTGCGACTGGGCGAGTTCGACGTGCTGGTCGGGATCAACCTGCTCCGCGAGGGACTGGATCTACCCGAGGTATCGCTGGTGTCGATCCTGGACGCCGACAAGGAGGGCTTCCTGCGCAGCGGGACCTCCCTGATCCAGACCATCGGTCGGGCCGCCCGCAACGTGTCCGGCGAGGTGCACATGTACGCCGACAGGGTCACCGACTCGATGCGCCGGGCCATCGACGAGACCAACCGGCGGCGAGCCAAGCAGGTCGCCTACAACACCGAACGCGGGGTTGATCCGCAGCCGCTACGCAAGAAGATCAACGATATTCTCGAGCGTGTCTACGCCGAGGCCAGTGATACCTCCGACATCGCTGCGGTGCGGGTCGGAGGATCCGGACGCAATGCCTCCCGGGGCAAACGTGCCGCCGGTGAGCCGGGGCGCACTCGGAGTAGCGCCGGTGTGTTGGAAGGTCGGGACACCTCGTCGATGCCGCGCGCCGAGCTCGCCGATCTGATCCAGCAGCTCACCGACCAGATGATCAGTGCGGCCCGTGACCTGCAGTTCGAGCTGGCCGCCCGGCTTCGAGACGAGATCGCCGACTTGAAGAAGGAGCTGCGCGGAATGGACGCCGCCGGCCTCCGCTAGTTGGATCGGTGTTTGCACTAGCGCAGGACCCGGATCACGCCCTCCTGCACCGCACTGGCGATCAACCTGCCGTCCCGGCTGAAGAACCGTCCGGTCGCCAGCCCTCTCCCTCCCGACGCGGAGGGTGAGGTGTAGTCGCAGAGCACCCAGTCGTCGGCCCGGAACGGGCGATGGAACCACATCGAGTGATCCAGGCTTGCGGCCATCACGCCGTCACTCAATGAACGACCGTGCGGGATGGCCACCGACCACAACACGGTCAGATCGCAGGCGTAGGCGAGCACGCAGACGTGCAGCAGGGCATCGTCGGGCAATTCGCCGGCGGCTCGTATCCAGAGCTGGTCACGCGCGCCGGGGCCGGCCTCGTTTCGGACACCGGCCCAGGGCGGCGGGGTGATGTAGCGCAAGTCGAACGGCCGAGGCAGCTGCGTGATCAGAGGGCGGGGATCGAGGCAGCGAGGTGCCCAGCTAGCCAGGTCGTCGAGCTGCTCTGGGGCCGGGACCGCGGGCATGTCATCGGCGTGTTCCAAGCCCTGCTCGGGTTGCTGAAACGACGCCGCCAGCGCGAAGATCGCCTTGCCGTGCTGGATCGCTACCACGCGGCGGGTGGTAAACGACTGCCCGTCGCGGATCCGATCGACGTTGTAGACGATCGGCACCCGCGGATCGCCCGGCCGGAAGAAATATGCGTGCAGCGAGTGCACGCTGCGCTCGACCGGCACGGTTCGACCCGCCGCGACCAGCGCCTGGCCAGCTACCTGCCCGCCGAAGACCCGTACCGGAGAGTCCGAGGGACTGACGCCGCGGAAGATGTCGTCTTCGATGCGCTCCAAGTCCAGCAAGGCCACCAGACGGTCCACCACAGGCTGACCCCGTGGCACACCATCAGCTGCCCGCGGAGCCTCGATCCACTGTTTCCACGCAGGGCCGCCGGTTTCAACCAAGATCTTCCTCGCCCAGGCGGTGCACCCGGACGAGGTTGGTGGAACCCTCCGTGGCCGGCGGAGATCCCGCCACGATGACCACCAGGTCGCCTGGCTGGTAACGGCCAATCGACAGCATCGCCTGATCTACCTGCCGGACCATCGCATCAGTCGTCTCGACCCTGGGCACAAGGAAGGTCTCGGTACCCCAGGTCAGCGCGAGCTGACTGCGGACCGGTGGCTCCGGGGTGAACGCCAGCAACGGCAAGTGGGTGTGCAGCCGAGCCAGCCTGCGGACCGTGTCGCCGGACTGGGTGAATGCCACCAGAGCCTTGGCCTCCAAGCGCTCCCCGATGTCGCGGGCGGCGTAGGACAGCACGCCCCGCTTGGTTCGCGGCACGTGTTTTAGCGGTGGAACGTTCGGCGAGCCGGCTTCGACGGCTTCGACGATCCGGCTCATCATCTCCACTGACTCGATCGGGTAGCGACCAACGCTGGTCTCTCCCGAGAGCATGACCGCGTCGGCACCGTCGAGCACCGCGTTGGCCACGTCGGAAGCCTCCGCACGCGTCGGCCGAGCGTTGCCGATCATGGAGTCGAGCATCTGAGTGGCCACGATGATCGGCTTCGCGTTCTCCCTGGCGACCTGGATGGCTCGCTTCTGCACCAGCGGCACGTGTTCCAAGGGCAGCTCGACCCCGAGATCCCCACGGGCCACCATCACGCCGTCGAAGGCCAGCACGATCGCCTCGAGGTTATCCACTGCCTCAGGCTTCTCCAGCTTGGCGATCACCGGCAGCCGGCCGCCGACCACCTCGTCCATCGCGCGGTGAACCAGATCGATGTCAGCCGGGGATCGCACGAACGACAGCGCCACGAGGTCCACCCGCAATCGCAGCGCGAACTCCAGGTCGGCGAAGTCCTTCGCGGACATCGCGGGCACCGAGACATTCATTCCTGGCAGGGACAGACCCTTGTGGTCGCTGACCGTGCCGCCCTGGATGACCTCACACACCACCTCGGTGTCTTCGACCTTGCGGACGAGCAGAGCGACCTTGCCGTCGTCGACCAGCAACGAGTCGCCCTCACGGGCATCCTTGGCGAGCCCCGCGTAGGTGGTCGAGACTCGATCGTGGGTACCGGGGACGTCCTCGACCGTCACCCGCACCTCGTCGCCGGTGCGCCACTCCACCGGACCGGTCGCAAATCGCCCCAGCCGAATCTTGGGCCCCTGCAGGTCGGCGAGGATCCCCACCGCCTTGCCGAATTCGTCGCTGGCCTCCCGAATCATGGAGTAGACCCGCGCGTGCTCATCGTGGGTGCCGTGGCTGAAATTAAGGCGAGCAACATCCATACCGGCCCGAACCAGCTCCCGGATCTTCTCCGGGGTCGCTGTGACCGGGCCGATCGTACAAACGATCTTCGCGCGTCGACTCACACGGGACAGACTAGCGGTGCACCCGGACTGATCCGGTGTCCGGCAGGTGTATGGCAGGTGGCTGGACCGCGACAGCCCCGACGTGCCCGGCCGGCCAGCGGCTATGACGCTAGGAGACCAGCACCGCCGGCGGCCGCACCGCAAGCGTTTCCGGCTTCTCCCGACCGCGGCGGGCCATCGTGAGGTAGAGCACCGCGACCAGGAACACCACGGCTGAGGTGATCACATTGATCCGCAACCCAAAGATCATCGTGGCCGGATCAGAGCGCATCAGCTCGATCCAGAACCGGCCTGCGGTGTAAGCCGCCACGTAGAGCGCGAAGGCCCGTCCATGGCCGAGCTTGAACCGGCGGTCGGCCCACACCACCAGTGCCGCGACGCCAAAATCCCACAGCATCTCGTAAAGAAAAGTGGGGTGCACGATGGCCACCGGTGGTCCCTGGGCGATCCCATTGAGCGGATCGGGGGCGCCGGTGACCGGATTGAGCCGCTCGCGGATCTCCAGCCCCCAGGGCAGTGTGGTCGGACCACCGTAGAGCTCCTGGTTGAACCAATTTCCCAATCGACCGATCGCCTGCGCGGCGACGATCGCCGGCGCGACCGCGTCTGCCAGCGCAGGAAGCGGGATACCCCGGCGTCTGCAGCCGATCCAGGCTCCGAGACCGCCGAGCGCGACCGCCCCCCAGATACCCAGCCCGCCCTGCCAGACCTTCAACGCGCCGATCGGATCACCACCGGGTCCGAAGTACTTCGGCCAGTCTGTAGCCACGTGGTAGAGCCGGCCGCCCACCAGACCGAACGGCACCGCGAACACCGCGATGTCAGTCACCGTCCCGGCTATACCGCCCCTGGCCTGCCAGCGACGTTCTCCCCACAGGATGGCCACGATGATCGCGGCAATGATGCACAGTGCGTAAGCCCGGATCGGCACCGGCCCCAGATGCCAGACCCCGCGGTCCGGACTGGGAATGCTGGCGAAAAAAATAGCGGTGAGCACGGCGACACGGTATCTCCCACCCAAATCGCCCGGCCGCAGCCCTCCTCGGTCGGCACGTACGCGGATGGGGCACTAGCGCTCGATACACACTTACACTCACGCGGGAGGCGGTATGGCAGCGCATGCGCGGGTGTGGCGGCGACGTTGGAACGGCTGACCGAGGTCTACCGGCAGGTGCACCGAGGTCCGGTGCTCGCGGCGTCCCCGGCGCAGGCACCCGTACCCGCTGGGGCTGAAGAGGTCCGGCACCAGGCCGCTCGGGTATCACTCGGCCCGATACACCCGCATCATGCGGGCCATGATCGTCGAAACTGAGTGATGGCGGTGCAATTCTGCACGGTTAGCGCTCACTTTTGGCGATCATGAGCCTAAACACCGCTGTCGAACCAGTTAGCGCTCCCGTCATTTCTGCCGCCACTGAGAGCTGGTTTGGGATTCAGGCGGGTTGGGGGGCGGGGCGGCGGACGCCGGTGGCGAGGTCGGCGGCCAGCGCGCGGACGCCGGGGACACCGGCTCCAGCGGCGGTGATGAAGGCTGAACCGACGATCACGGCATCGGCGAACGACGCGACCTCAGCGGCCTGCACGCCATTGCGCACGCCCAGCCCGACACCTATCGGCAGGCCCGGCGTGCACTCCCTCGCCCGGCCGACCAGTTCGGCGGCGGTGCTGCTCACCACGTCGCGGGCACCAGTCACGCCCATGACGGAGCTCGCGTACAGGAAGCCACGGGTCGCCGCCGCGGTCGCAGCCAGGCGCTGATCAGTGGACGAGGGCGCCACCAGGAAGATCCGGTCCAGGTCGTGGGCCTGCGCCGCTGTCAACCAGTCCTGCGCTTCGTCGGGAATCAGATCGGGGGTGATGACACCGAGCCCCCCAGCCGCGGCGAGATCGCGGGCGAAAGAGTCCACGCCGTAGCGGTGCACCGGGTTCCAGTAGGTCATCACCACCGCCCGCCCACCAGCAGCAGCGATCGACTCAACCACCGAGAGCACGTCGCGCAGCCGCACCCCGCCGCGCAAGGCGGCCTCCGCGGCGGCCTGGATGGTCGGCCCGTCCAGCACCGGGTCGGAGTAGGGCACCCCGACTTCGACCAGGTCACAACCACCATCGAGCATGGCCTGCAGCAGTGCCCGGGAACCATCCACCGTCGGGTAGCCCGCAGGCAGGTAACCGATCAGCGCGGCCCGATGCTGCGCCCCGCAGGTCTCGAACAACGGCGCGAGCCGGGCAGTCATTGCCCCTCCAACAGATCGAACCACTTGACCGCGGTGTCGACGTCCTTGTCGCCCCGGCCGGACAGGTTCACCAGGAGCAAGGCCCCGGGTTCCAGTTCCGGTCCGAGCTGCAGTGCCCCGGCCACCGCGTGCGCCGACTCGATCGCCGGAATGATTCCCTCGGTGCGCGACAGCAGCTGGAAGGCGTCCATCGCCTGCGCATCGGTGATCGGCCGGTACTCGGCCCGCCCGCTGTCCTTGAGCCAGGAATGCTCCGGGCCTACCCCCGGATAGTCCAGCCCAGCCGAGATCGAGTGCGTCTCGATGGTCTGCCCGTCGGAGTCCTGTAGCAGGTATGACAGAGCGCCGTGCAGCATCCCGGGCTCACCGGCGGACAGCGTCGCGGCGTGCCGGCCGGTGTCCACCCCGTCGCCAGCCGCCTCGAAACCCACCAGGCGCACTCCCGGGTCGTTGATGAACGGGTGGAAGATGCCGATCGCGTTAGAGCCGCCGCCGACGCACGCGGCCACCGCATCGGGCAGCCGGCCGTAGCGGGCCAGCATCTGCTCGCGGGCCTCCAACCCGATGACCCGGTGGAAGTCGCGCACCATCACCGGGAAGGGGTGCGGCCCGGCGACGGTGCCGAGCAGGTAGTGCGTGGAGTCCACGTTGGTCACCCAGTCCCGCAGCGCCTCATTGATGGCGTCCTTGAGGGTGCGGGACCCGGTCTTCACCGGGATCACCTCAGCACCGAGCAGCCGCATCCGAGCGACGTTGAGCGCTTGACGCTCGGTATCCACCTCGCCCATGTAGACCACGCACTGCAACCCGAGCAGCGCGCAGGCGGTGGCGGTGGCGACACCGTGCTGGCCCGCCCCAGTCTCGGCGATCACCCGCGGCTTGCCCATCCGCTCGGTGAGCAACGCCTGACCCAACACATTGTTGATCTTGTGAGAGCCGGTGTGGTTGAGATCTTCACGCTTGAGCACGATCCGCGCCCCACCGGCGTGCTCGGAGAGCCTGGGCACCTCAGTGATCGGCGAGGGACGGCCGGTGTAGTCGGCGAGCAGGCCGTTCAGCCGGGCGGTGAACTCCGGATCCGCCCTGGCGTCGGCATAGACAGTGGTGAGCTGGTCGAGAGCCTTGATGAGCGCTTCGGGCACGAACCGGCCCCCATAGCGACCGAAGTGCCCGAGTGCGTCCGGCTGGGCGGTGCTGGGCTCCACGGGCTGGATCGTGACCATGGCGTTTACCGGGCCGGCTTGGGACAGGCTGGGTGGGATCCCGCGGTGACCAGCTGGATGACCGCGGCCTTGGGATCGCCGCTGGTCACCAGCCCCTCACCGACGAGCACCGCGTCGGCACCTGCGCCGGCATAGGCCAACAGATCCGCCGGTCCGCGTACCCCGGACTCGGCGACCCGCAGCACGTCACCCGGCAGCCCCGGTGCGATCTTGCCGAAGACGTTGGGATTGACGTCCAAGGTGTGCAGGTCGCGGGCGTTGACGCCGATCAGTGACGCGCCGGCCTCCAGCGCGCGGTCGGCTTCCTCAGCGGTGTGCACCTCGACCAGCGCGGCCATGCCCAGCGACTCGACCCGGTCGACCAGCGACTCCAGTGCGTTCTGTTCCAGCGCGGCGACGATCAGCAGCACCACGTCCGCGCCGTGGGCCCGTGCCTCGTGCACCTGATACGGGCTGACGATGAAATCCTTGCGCAGCACCGGGATGTCCACCACGGCACGTACGGCGTCCAGGTCGGCCAGCGAGCCGCCAAATCGCCGACCCTCGGTCAGTACGCTGATCATGCGGGCGCCGGCTTCGGCGTAGTCCGCGGCGAGAGCGGCCGGGTCCAGGATGTCGGCCAGGGCACCTCGGGACGGGCTGCGGCGCTTGACCTCCGCGATGACAGCGATCCCAGGGCCACGCAATGCCGTCAGCGCATCCAGGGGAGCCGCCGCCAGGGTGGCGCGCCGCTTGATCTCGGTGAACCCGACCGCGGCTTCGCGGGCCGCTAGGTCGGTTCTGACTCCTTCGAGGATCGCCTCCAGGACACTCAAGCGCCTCTCCCCTTCCGCCCCGTGCGCAGCCGGGTCTCGATGCTAGCTCCGGCGTGCCCGGCGACCCGTCACCGGGGGTCTCCCGGCTCCGTGGGATCCTCGCCGGCGTCCATCCGCTCCCAGAACCGCCCGTCCGGCAGCGTCCGCTCGTTCTGGCGCGCCGTCGGCGACTGGTAACGGCGACCCAGCCGCGGCATCTGGTGGCCCCGTGCCACCAGCGCGACGCCCGCTGCGGCGACCAGTAATGCGCCGCCTGCGGCCAACGCGGGTCCCGCGAACAGCACCGTGGTCGTTCCCAGCGGCACCGACCGGGCGGGCAGCTCCGCTGCGGCCGTCGCCGCGCCGGTAAGCCACCGCCCGTCGGCGACCCGCAGCACCTCGACTATCGGCAGCGTCGCCGCAACCAGCAGCAAGGCGCCGAGCAGCCATCGCGTCCAGCCGCCGGTCGCCAGCACCGCGGCCACCGCGGCGAGCGCGAGCAAAGCCAGTGGGCTCAGCGCGGGCAGCACCGCGGATCCGTCCACTCGCACCGCGACGATCCCGCGCAGCGGCTCCCGAACATCGAGCTGGGCCCACCCCAGCAGCGCCGAGACGCCGAGCAACACCGATGCCGCGATCAGCGCCACGATGACGGCGACGAGCGTCCCGCGCGCGGGAGCGCGCTCAGGCACGCAGCGAACCGGCGGGCTCGCCAGCGGCCAGCCGCAAGGTGCCCGCGGCGGCGATGGCGGCCAGCACTGCACCCGCCTTGTTGAGGCACTCGGTGTCTTCGGCCACCGGGTCGGAGTCGGCGACGATGCCCCCACCAGCCTGCACGTAGGCGACCCCGTTGCGGACCATCGCGGTGCGGATGGCGATCGCGGTGTCGGCGTCCCCAGCGAAGTCCAAGTAGCCGACCACTCCCCCATACACGCCGCGCCGGGTGGGCTCGAGCTCCTCGATGAGCTCCATCGCTCGCGGCTTGGGCGCACCGGACAGCGTCCCAGCAGGGAAGCAGGCGGCCACCGCGTCGAATGCGGTGTACCCGGGCGCCAGCTCGCCGGTCACAGTGGACACCAGATGCATGACGTGGCTGTAGCGCTCGACCCGGAAGAAGTCGGTGACGTGCACCGAGCCGGCGCGGCACACCCGGCCGACGTCGTTGCGCCCGAGATCGACCAGCATCAGATGCTCGGCGCGCTCCTTCTCGTCGACCATCAGGTCCTTCTCCAGCCAGCAGTCCTCGTCCGGATCAGCGCCGCGGGGGCGGGTGCCGGCGATTGGGTGCGTGGTGACCTTTCCGTCCCGGACCGTCACCAAGGCCTCAGGACTGCACCCGACGATGCTGAACTCCTCCAGGATGAGCAGGTACATATACGGGCTGGGATTGGTGGTGCGCAGTACCCGGTAGATGTCCAGCGGATCAGCGTCGGTGGCGATCTCGAAGCGCTGGGACACCACCACCTGAAAGGCCTCGCCGGCGCGGATCGCCTCCTTGGCCGCCTCGACCGCGGCGTGGTGCTGCTCCGGGCTGCGGCGGCGGATGAACTCCGGTGCCGGTCGACTGAATACCGCCGCGCTGGCCGGTGCCGGCGTGCACAGCTTCGCGACCATCCCGTCCAACCGGGCCACCGCGTCGTCGTAGGCCTCGTCGACACGGTGCGGGGAGTCGTCCCAGTTGATCGCGTTGGCGATCAGCGTGACGGTGCCCTCATGGTGGTCGACCGCGGCGAGGTCGGTGGCCAGCAACATCACCAGCTCGGGCACCCGTAGGTCGTCGACCGCCAGCTCAGGCAGCCGCTCCAGGCGCCGGACCGCGTCGTAGCCGAGGTAGCCCACCATCCCGCCGGTGAGCGGGGGCAGGCCGGGCAGCGGCTCGGTGTGCAGTGCCTCGACGGTCTGTCGCAACGCCTCCAGCGGGGTACCCGCCCACGGCCCTTGCACCCCGGGAAGCCCTACCGGCGGTGTCCCACGCCAAACTGCGCGACCACCGGACTCGGTGAGCGTGGCAGCGCTGTGCACCACGATGAAGGACCATCGCGACCAGGACGAACCGTTCTCCGCTGACTCGAAAAGAAACGTCCCCGGCTGGCCTTGGGCGAGCTTGCGGTACACCCCCAGCGGGGTCTCACCGTCGGCGAGCAGCGTCCGGGTCACCGGGATCACCCGGCGATCTGTCGCCAGGGAGCGAAACCGCTCCCTGTTCGGCTGCAATTGCCCACTACCGGCCTCGGCATCGCTGACCATGGAGCTATTGTGCCCGCCGTTGACTCAGCAGTGAGTTCCGGCATATCTTTTCAACATTTGTTGAAAACAGGAGCGTGACAGTGGTGGACAAGCGCGGCAGCGGGCCGCATCCCCGGGGTCGTCGTCCGGCCGGGGAGAACACCCGAGCGGCACTGCTCGACGCCGCGCGGGTGGAGTTCATCGAGCGCGGCTTCGACGGCACCACCGTCCGAGCGATCGCCCAGCGCGCCGGGGTGGACGCCGCGATGGTCAACCACTGGTTCGGTGGGAAGGATGGACTGTTCCTCGCCGCCATGGAGATCCCGGTCAACCCTGAGGAGATCATCCCGAGGATCCTCGACGGTGACCCGCAGCAGACCGCCGAGCGACTCCTGCGCACCTTCCTGGGGGTCTGGGACACCAACGGCGGCGGAGCGCTGACCGCGTTGGTGCGCAGCGTGGCCAGCCACGAGGGGGCCGCTCGGATGATGCGTGAATTCGTCAGCCGGGTGATCTTCGGTCGGATCGTCGCTGCGGTGGCTCCAGACCAGTGCGAGCTACGCGGCGCGTTGTGCGGCACCCAGATCGTGGGGCTCGCGATGATGCGCTATGTGATCCGCCTCGAACCGCTGTCCTCCGCCGACCACGACACGGTCGTCGCAGCGATCGCCCCGAACCTACAGCGGTATTTGACTGGCGCCTTGTGAGTGGCAATGCGGGCTATGGCTCGCATTGCCACTCACAATGGACCTTTCTGCCAAAACAAGTGGGGGCCCCCCTGTGGCAGGCGGGACCGACCTGGTCGACGATGAGCAGCAAGGCGTCGCCGTCGCAGTCGAGCCGTACCTCGCGCACGTGCTGGGTGTGCCCGGACGTCTCGCCCTTGACCCAGTAGGCCCCCCTGCTGCGGGACCAGTAGGTGGCCCGGCCGGTGCTCAGCGTGCGGTGCAGCGCCTCGTCGTCCATCCAGGCCACCATCAGTACCTCGCCGGTGCCGCGCCGCTGCACCACCGCGCACACCAGGCCGTCGGCGTTGCGCTTGAGCCTCTCGGCGATCGCCGGGTCCAGCCCGCTCACCGGACCGTCACCCCGGCTTGGCGCAGGCCGTCTTTGACGTCACCGATCCGCAACTGTCCGAAGTGGAAGACGCTGGCGGCGAGCACCGCGTCAGCTCCGGCCGCCACCGCTGGCGGGAAATGCCCCACCTCACCCGCTCCGCCGCTGGCGATCACCGGGACGGTCACAACGGCCCGCACAGCGGAGATCATCTCCAGATCGAAGCCGGCCTTCGTGCCGTCGGCGTCCATCGAGTTGAGCAGTATCTCCCCCACACCCAACTCCTGGCCGCGGGCGGCCCAGGACACCGCGTCGATCCCGGTGCCGCGCCGGCCGCCGTGGGTGGTCACCTCGAAGCCGGAGGGCGTTGGTGGCGCTCCAGGTGGCACTCGCCGGGCATCGACCGAGAGCACGATGCACTGCGCGCCGAAGCGGTGGCCGGCCTCGCGCAGCAGCTCCGGCCGCGCCACCGCGGCGGTATTGATACTCACCTTGTCCGCACCTGCCCGCAGCAGCCGGTCCACGTCGGCGACCTCGCGGATCCCACCGCCGACGGTGAGCGGGATGAAGACGCATTCGGCCGTGCGGCGGACCACGTCATAGGTCGTCTCCCGGTCGCTCGCGGAGGCGGTGACGTCGAGGAAGGTCAGCTCGTCGGCGCCCTGCGCGTCGTAGGCGGTGGCCAGCTCGACCGGGTCACCGGCGTCTCGCAGCGCGGTGAAGTTCACGCCTTTGACCACCCGGCCAGCGTCGACGTCCAGGCACGGGATCACACGCACGGCAACAGCCATCCGCCCAGCCTATGCGGCGGCCGGCGGTCTAACGAGCGGCGGCGAGCGCGTCGGGCAGCGTGAGCGCTCCAGCGTAGAGCGCCTTACCGATGATCGCGCCCTCCACGCCGTGCGGGGCCAGCGCAGCTAGCGCAGCCACGTCGGCGGCCCCGGAGACACCACCGGAGGCGATCACCGGAGCTGCCGTTCGTGCGCAGACCGCGCGCAGCAGATCGAGGTTCGGTCCCCGCAGCGTGCCGTCCTTGGTGACATCGGTAACCACGTAACGCGGGCAATCGTCGGCATCCAGGCGCTCGAGCACCTCCCAGAGACCCCCACCATTGGCGGTCCAGCCACGGGCGGCGAGGACGTGTTGCCCGTCGATGATCCGCACGTCGAGCCCCACCGCGATTCGCTCGCCATACTCGGCGATCACCGCGCGGCACCAAGCCGGATCCTCGACCGCGGCGGTGCCCAGGTTCACCCGGGTGCATCCAGTGGCCAGCGCACGCTGCAGCGAGGCGTCATCTCGGATACCCCCGGAGAGTTCCACCGCGATGTCGAGCCTGCCGACGATGTCAGCCAGCAGCTCGGCGTTGGAACCGCGACCGAACGCCGCGTCAAGGTCGACGAGGTGGATCCATTCGGCGCCGTCGGCCTGCCAGGCCAACGCGGACTCAACTGGGTCGCCGTAGCACGTCTCGCTGCCGGCTTCCCCCTGCGTGAGGCGGACGGTCCGGCCGCCGGCGACGTCCACGGCGGGCAGCAGCACAAAACTCACCGGCTCACCTTAGGCGGTGGTGCCCACACCTCGGACTACAACGTCTCGATCCAGTTAGTCAGCAGCTGCGCGCCGGCGTCGCCGGATTTCTCGGGGTGGAACTGCGTGGCCCACAACGGACCGTTCTCCACCGCCGCGACGAACGGCTCGCCGTGCTCGGCCCAGCTCACCAACGGGGGCACCAGCGGTCCCGAGCTCTCCAACTCCCAGCGGCGGGCGGCGTAGGAATGTACGAAGTAGAAGCGAGTGTCTGGATCGAGGCCGGCGAACAGCCGTGAGCCGGCCGGCGCCGCCACGGTGTTCCAGCCCATGTGCGGCAGCACGTCGGCCTTCAACCGCTCCACGGTCCCGGGCCATTCACCGCACCCGTCGGTCTGCACGCCGTGCTCGACGCCCCGGCTGAACAACACCTGCATTCCGACGCAGATCCCCAGTACCGGGCGTCCGCCGGCCAACCGGCGACCGATGAGCCGGTCCCCCCGTACCGATCGCAGCCCAGCCATGCACGCGGCGAACGCTCCGACGCCGGGCACCACGAGTCCACCGGCATTCAGTGCAGCGTCGACGTCCGCCGTCACCACCACATCACCACCAGCTCGCTGCAGTGCCCGCTCAGCGGAACGCAGATTCCCCGACCCGTAGTCCAAAACGACGACCCTGCTCACCCCGCCAGCTTGGCCCACCCGCAGCCAGCAGGCTCAGCGGGGTAAACGAGGTGCGAATAACCCCGCTGCGCCCGCTGAATGCGCCATCCTGTCGGTGTGACGACGCACGATGGATCGGGGCTGCGCGACGAGGACCTGATGCGGCACTTGGCGGATCTCGTCGCGCGCAGTTATGAGGGCGCCACGTCGTGGCCGGACCGGCTGACCGTGTTCCGGCGGGCGGTCGAGTTGCTCGATCCGGTGGTTCGTCAGGTTTTCGCCGAGGCCGACGCGATCTTTCTGGAGAATACCGGCGAGATCAGCCGGCGCAGCGTCGAGCAGAGCGACGGGAGCGTGGGTGAGCACTGGCAGCTGTCCTGGCCCCGGCAACGCGAAGCCCTTTCCCGGGACTGCGGCACGGTCGCACCAGTCCAGGTGATCGCCTGGTTCCGCCGGAGCTTCAACCACGCCCATCTGCGCGGCTCGACCGCCGGGGACTGGCCACTCCAAGTGACCAGTACCGACGACGCCACGAGACAGCTACCGATCGTGCGCGCCATCGTCGAAGCGGAGTTGCACCAGCGGATCTACGAAGGGCGGTATCCGGTGATGCCGATCGCGGTACGCCAATACGGCCTTCCACCCGACTGAATCCGATCACCGGGGCGGGTGAATCCCCTCCGCGTGGGCGGCTCGCCAGCTGTCCCATATTTCGGGGCGTAGTTTGCCGCGGGCGGGCACAGCCAGACCTTGGGCACGGGCCCAGGCACGGATTTCCGCCGTTGCGGGTTGGGGGGCGGTGGGGGCGTCGTCGAGTTCGCCGGTCGCGATACCGATTCGTTCGACAGCGGCCGGCTCCGTGAATGCCCAAGCATGTGCAGCGGCCAGATAACGGTAGGTCCACTCTTCGGCGAGCGGCCGGGTCTCACAGAATACGAGCGCGACGGAAGGCCAGCGGACCTGGAGTTCGGCCAGGCCATCAGCGACCACCGCGGGGCGTACCCGGTCAAGCTTGAAAATCGCCGAATAGCGATCCTCGACGACCACCGCGGCCCGGGGCAACGCCGCGAGTTGAGTGAGGGCGAAGCGCAGCGTGCCGCTGGTGAGGCTGGACACCAGGTCGGGCAGCGACTTGCGTTCCACTGCGGCGACCAGCCTGCCCTCTACGGTGATGCCGTAGTCACCGCACGGCAGCGCCCGGCGCACGGTCTGCACCTGCTGGTTGGCGAAGCGGTAGGCGTACTGCTCGTGCGAGTCGACCACGATCTGCAGCTCAGCTATCCCAGCTGCGCGCGCGGTGGGGGTACGCACGTTGGGGCGCGCCTGCTTGCGGGTGCGCGCAGATTGCCAGAACACGGCGTCGCGGCCCCGGGCGGTGGTGAATACGATCTGCGAACGGTTCTCCCTCGACCGGGCAAGAACCAGATCGATCGCTGCGCCGCGCCGGACGCAGGACGCGACCGGCACCTGCTCAACGATGTCGGGCGTCTCGGGCCACTCGGTGGCGTCCACCGGGTAGCAGTACAAAGCTTTCGTTCGCGGCCATGTCCCCGACGTGCGAAATACCATCCCGTCACCCAGCGGCAGGCGCAGCAGGTAAGCCAACCGCGACTCCGGGTCCGGGTTATGGGCGATCAGCAGCTCCACAGGTACCAGTTTGCGGCAAAGGGGTTAGACGGCCGCTGCCGCCTTGCGGGCGGCCACCAGCACGGGATCCCCCACCGGGGAGAACGGCGGCGCGTAGCCGAGATCCAAACCCGTGTCGGATCTCGACGTCCCGGCACTCGAGCTGAGCCGTGGGCGTCCGCGCGCCAGCTGAGAGCCACAGCAGCCAGAGGTCAGCGGCGCGCGATCACAGTAGCCACGCGATGCCGCTGGCGGTGGATAACGCAGCACCGATGGCCAGCACCAGGGCAAGGGGGCGCGAGGTGCGCCAGGCGGAAACCACGCCGCCGAGCAGGAAGCCGGCCAATGCCAACAACGCCGGGCCTACCCAACTCACAACACTCCTTTGGTGGAAGGCACCCCGCAAGTCCGCGGGTCAAGCTCCACCGCGACCCGCAACGCCCGGGCCAGCGCCTTGAACTGCGCCTCAGTGACATGGTGCGGGTCGCGACCATGCAGCACCCGGATGTGCATCGCCACCTGCGCGTGGAAGGCCAGCGTCTCGAAGACATGCCGGTTGAGCACTGTCGGATAGTTGCCGCCCACCACGAAGCCAGCCAGTACGTCCGGTTCGCCGGTGTGCACGCAGTACGGACGCCCGGACACGTCTACCGCCACATGTGCCAGGGTCTCGTCCATCGGCACCCAGGCGTCGCCGAATCGTCGGATGCCGGACTTGTCCCCCAGTGCCTGGCGCATTGCCTGACCGAGCACGATGGCAACGTCTTCGACCGTGTGGTGCGCGTCGACATCGACGTCGCCGGTCGCGCGCGCGACCAGGTCGAACGCGGCGTGCTTGCCCAGCGAGGTGAGCATGTGGTCGAAGAAGGCGATGCCGGTGTTCACCTCGGTGGACCCGGTGCCGTCGAGATCGAGCTCCACCAGTACCGAGGACTCCTTGGTCACCCGCTCGATCCGCGCTGTACGGCTCACCGCGCCTCCCGGGCTAGAACCGCCGCGCTGGCGGCGAGGAACGCGTCGTTCTCCGCGGGGGTTCCCACGGTGACCCGGAGGTGGTCCGCGATTCCCACGTCGCGGATCAGCACACCGTGCTCCAGGTAACGCCGCCACGCCGTCGGCGCATCGGCAAACCACCCGAACAACACGAAATTCGCATCGGACGGCACCACCTGGGCGCCGAGGTCGCGCAGCCTCGCCATGATCCGTTCGCGCTCGGCCACCAAGGTGGCCACGGACTCCAGTGTCGACGATCCGTGCCGGAGCGCGGCGCGGGCGGCCGCCTGGGTAAGCGCAGAAAGGTGGTAGGGCAGTCGCACCAGCAACAGCGCATCCACCACCGCCGGTGCGGCAGCGAGATAGCCCAGCCGGCCGCCCGCGAACGCGAACGCCTTGCTCATAGTCCGGCAGACCACCAGCCGGTCGGCGAACCGCTCGAGCAGTCTGATCGCGCTCGGGCGGCTGGAGAACTCCCCGTAGGCCTCGTCGACCATCACGATGCCCGGCGCCGCCGTGAGCACCGCCGCCAGGTCTTCAGTCGGGATCGACTGCCCGGTGGGGTTGTTGGGGCTGGTGATGAACAGCACGTCGGGCGAATGCTCCGCGATGGCCGCCACCGCGCCCACGGGATCCAGCGAGAAGTCCGCCCGCCGCGGCGCCGGGGTCCACTGCGTGCGGGTGCCCGCGGAGATGATCGGGTGCATCGAATAGGACGGGATGAAGCCCAGCGCACTGCGGTCGGCTCCGCCGAAGGCCTGCAGCAGCTGCTGGATGATCTCGTTGGACCCGTTGGCTGCCCACAGGTTCGCGGCGGTCAGCGGCACGCCGGTGCGCTCAGCGAGGTAGCCAGCCAGGTCGGTGCGCAACTCCGTGGCGTCCCGGTCGGGATAGCGGTGCAGGTCTCGCGCCGCCTGCGCCACCGCGGCGGTGACGTCGGCGACCAGGCCGGGGGGCGGTGGGTAGGGGTTTTCGTTGGTGTTCAACCGCACCGCGACGTCGAGTTGCGGTGCCCCATAGGGACTGCTGTCCCGCAGGTCCTCCCGCAAAGGTAGATCCGCGAGCGTCACCTCGCTACCGATCGGGCCGGCCACCGCCGTCACCGCGAGGTTCCCCGGAACCGTGCGGTGATCGCCTGACCATGCGCCGGCAGGTCCTCGGCTTCGGACAACGCGACGACGTGGTCGGCAACCTTCACCAGGGCATCGGAGTCATACTCGATGAGCTGGACGCCGCGCAGGAAGGTCTGCACGGACAGCCCCGAGGAATGCCGGGCGCAGCCTCCGGTGGGTAACACGTGGTTGGAGCCGGCGCAGTAATCGCCCAGCGAGACCGGCGCGTATGGGCCGACGAAGATCGCTCCGGCGTTGCGTACCCGGCGAGCCACCGCGGCTGCGTCGACGGTCTGGATCTCCAGGTGCTCGGCGGCGTAGGCGTCCACCACCGACAGCCCGGCGGCGCAGTCAGAAACGAGGATGCAGCCGGACTGCTGGCCGGTCAGCGCGGTACGGATCCGCTCGGTGTGCTTGGTGACCGCGATCTGCCGGTGCAACTCGGCATCCACCGCGTCGGCGAGCTCTACCGAGTCGGTGACCAACACGCTGGCCGCCAGCGTGTCGTGCTCGGCCTGGGAGATCAGGTCAGCCGCGAGGTGCACCGGGTCGGCACTGGCGTCGGCCAGGATCGCGATCTCGGTGGGACCGGCCTCCGCATCAATGCCGATCATGCCGCGAAGGGCGCGCTTGGCTGCGGTGACGTAAATGTTGCCTGGACCGGTGACCATGTCCACCGGATCCAGCAGTGCACCGTCGGTGTCCGTGCCGCCGAAGGCGAGTAGCGCGACCGCCTGCGCTCCGCCGACGGCCCATACCTCGTCAACCCCGAGCAGCGCGGCGGCGGCAAGCACGGTGGGGTGCGGCCGACCACCGTGAGCGGCCTGCGGCGGTGAACACACCACCAGCGACGCCACGCCGGCCACCTGTGCGGGCACCACATTCATCACCACCGTGGACGGGTAGACCGCCAGGCCGCCCGGCGCGTAGAGCCCGACCCGAGCCACCGGCACCCACCGCTGAGTGACGGTGCCGCCGGCCACCACCTGGGTGACCGTCTCAGTGCGCTTTTGGTCAGCATGCGCCCGGCGGACCCGGCCAATGGACTCCTCCAGCGCGGCGCGCACCGTGGGGTCCAGCCGCTCCAGCTCGGTGCGCGACGCATCGGCCGGCACCCGGATACCAGCCGGTCGCACCCCGTCGAAGCGTTCGGCGAACTCCAGCACCGCCGCCACCCCGCGGTCGCGCACCGCGTCGATCACCGCAGCCACCTGGTGGGCCACCGCGTCGACGTCGACCTCGGCCCGCGGCAGCATTCCGCGCAGCGTCGCTGGGCCAGGAAGCCCGCCACGCAAGTCAGTCCGTCTCAGCATCCAAGCCTCCTCGCACTCAAACGCTACAGGGCCGGCCCCACGCATTGAGCGGGCTCAGCGGGGTTACGCGGCTCGAATAACCACGCTCAGCCCGCTGAATGCGGCTAGCCGTGCGGCCGTTAGGCTCCCCGCAGTGTCGATGCGGCGAGTTGCGGTGGGCGCTGTGGTGGGGATACTCGCAATGGTCGTTCCGCTTTCTGCGGCTGCAGCCCCGCCCTCGCCTGAACCGCCGACCGTGGCCGCGGCGTCGGTCTATCGCATCCCAGAAGTGAATAACCCAGCTACCCGAAACGCGGTGCTGCGCGAGGGCGTGGACGTGCTCAGCGGCGGTCGCGACTACCTGGAGATCCGGGCTACGCCCGCGCAGGCCGAGCGGTTGCGGGCTAGCGGGCTACGGCTGCTTGCCCTACCAGCGGCGGTACCGACGCCGCTGCCGGTGGCGCCCGGCCAGTTCCCGATCGGATATCAGGGATACCACACCTACCGCCAGCTCACCACCGAGCTGGACTCGCTGGCCGCCGCGCACCCCCACCAGGTCGCGGTATCCAGCTACGGGAAATCGGCGCAGGGTCGGCCGCTGCTGCTGGTCAAGGTCAGCGACGATGTGCGCACCGACAAGCACGAGCCCGAGGTGCTGTTCACCTGCGCGCAGCACGCGCGTGAGCACATCACCGTCGAAATGTGTTTGCATATTGTGCGGCGGCTGACGCAAGGCTACGGAACCGATCCGGCGATCACCCGGCTGCTGAAGTCACGGGAGATCTGGGTGATGCCGATGGCCAATCCGGATGGCGCCGAGTACGACATCTCCACCGGCCTATTCGCGATGTGGCGAAAAAACCGTCAGCCGACCCCAGAACATCGCGAGGTCGGCACCGACCTCAACCGCAACTGGGGAGACGAGTGGGGCTGCTGCGACGGATCGAGCTCCAATCCCGCCAACGACACCTACCACGGCCCCGCCCCGTTCTCCGCGCCGGAAACCGCGCAGCTCCGGGACTGGGTGAACAGTCGAGTGATCGGCGGCGTGCAGCAGATCGCCGCCCACATCGACTTCCACAGCTTCTCCGAGCTGGTGCTCTGGCCCTACGGCTTCACCAACAGTGACACCGGCCCCGGCCTGAACAAATCGGATGCGGACACCTTCCGCAAGCTGGGCGAACAGATGGCCGCTACCAACGGCTACACCCCTGAGCAGTCCAGCCACCTCTACATCAATGACGGCTCCATCGGCGACTGGATGTGGGCGCAGCACCACATCTGGTCCTACACCTTCGAGATGTACCCGACCAGCCTGACGCAGGGCGGCTTCTACCCACCGGCGTCCGTGATCGACCGGGAGACCGCCCGCAACGACGCGGCCGTGGACCTGCTGCTGAACTACGCGGACTGCGTACCACGAATCACTGGAGCCCATTGCGCCGCCCGTTAGCCGGAGAGGATGGTCGATGTCTGACGATGCTGCGCGCGAGCTGATCGCCCGGACCCCGAGCTATGAGTTCCGGTCCGCAGGGAAGCTCTGCACCGCCTGCGGTGTGCTAATCGGCAACGTACGCGGTGATGATCAAGTGCACGACCAGTGGCATGCGGCTGCCGCGGCGCTGTTGGGCAGTTCTCGCGACCGCTGAGTGATCCGGTAACGGTGTTCGAGCCCATGATCACCGAAAGTGAGCGCTGAAGGTGCAGAATTGCACTGCCACAACTCAGTTTCGGCGATCATGGCCGGCGGTTGCACGGTTGTCTCATGCCAAGTCCAGCCCAAGGTCCAGCGCCGGGGCGGAGTGGGTGAGGGCGCCGACTGACAGGTAGCGCACTCCGGTTTCGGCATAGGGCCGGGCGACGTCCAGGGTCAGGCCGCCAGAGGCCTCCAGCTCGGTGTTCGAGCCTGCGGCGCGGCGGACCGATTCGGCGCACTGCGCGACCGTCATGTTGTCCAGCAACACCAAGGACACTCCCGCGGCCAGTGCCTCCGCCAGCTCATCGAGGGTGCCTACCTCCACCTCGCAAGGCAACGCGGCAGCGTGCGCCCGCACGGCTGCGATCGCCGCAGTCACCGAACCAGCGGCGGCCACGTGATTGTCTTTGATCAACACCGCGTCCCCGAGTCCCATCCGGTGGTTCACGCCGCCGCCACAGCGCACCGCGTATTTCTGCAACACGCGCAAACCCGGCAGGGTCTTACGCGAGTCCCTGATCAATGCGCCCGTCCCAGCCACCGCATCCACCCACGCCGCGGTGACGGTAGCCACCCCGGAGAGATGACACAGCAGGTTAAGCGCGGTCCGCTCGGCCGTGAGCAGCCCGGCCACCGGGGCGCGGACCGCGAGGACGATATCGCCGGTGACCAGCCGGTCACCGTCGTGGCGCCGCACGACGATCTCGTGTCCGCCGGCTCCGAGCACCGCGTCGAACACCGCCAGGAAAACCGGCAAACCGGCTAGCGTGCCAGGTTCTCGTGGCGAGACAGTCGCCGTCGCGACAGCTCCGGCGGGCACGCAGGCCGCGGTGGTGGCGTCCGGGCCATAGCGCAGGTCCTCCGCCAGCGCCGTGCTGACGACCCGGCGTACCTCGTCGGCATCGAGTCCCCCGTCGCGGATCTCGGCGCTCACGCCACCCCTCCCACCAGCGTCGGTTCAGCCGGCACCGGGTGTCCGGCATCGTCGAGCACCACGGCGATGCTGCGCCGCCAGCGCTTCGCAGGACGGGGGTGATCGGTGCGCAGGTGGCACCCACGGCTCTCGGTGCGTGCAGCGGCGGCTGCCAGCACGGCGGCCGCCGCCAACGTGAGCCCCGCGTCCTCGGCGTCACGCGGTGTCCGTATGCGCCGGCGTGTCGCGGCCCCGACGACTGCCGAAGCCTCGGCGAGGCCGGCCGAGTCGCGCCCGATGCCGGCGTGCGCACTCATCGATTGCTGCAGCGCGTCGCGATCCGCGATCGGCCGAAGCTCGTAAGAGGGCAGCGGCGGACCGGGACATCGGGAAGCCGTGATGTCTGCAGCCACCGCCTCCGCGGCCCGTCGCCCCATCACCAGCCCCTCCAGCAGGCTGTTCGAAGCCAGCCGGTTCGCACCGTGCAGACCCGTCCGGGCCACCTCTCCCGCGGCGTACAACCCGGGCACCGTCGTCCGGCCGCTGGTGTCGGTGACCACCCCACCGCACTGGTAATGCGCGGCCGGGGCCACCGGAATCGGCTCACAGCCTGGATCAACGCCGATCGAGGCACAGGCCGCGTGCACCGTCGGGAAACGACGGCGCAGCTCCGCGCCGCCGAGGTGGGTAGCGTCCAGCAGGACGTGGTCGGTGCCCGTCATCGACATCCGCCTGGCGATCGCCGCGGCCACCACGTCGCGCGGCGCCAGCGCGCCGAGCGGATGTACACCGGTCATCACCGGGACGCCGGCGGTGTCCAGCAGTATCCCGCCCTCGCCCCGGATCGCCTCGGTGACCAACGGCTGGCGACCCCTCGAGCCCGTGCCGAGGTACAGCGCCGTGGGATGAAACTGCACGAACTCCAGGTCTGCGGTCAGCGCCCCGGCCCGTAACGCCAGTGCCAACCCGTCACCGGTGGCAACATCGGCATTGGTGCTGGCGGCGTAGAGCTGGCCGAGGCCTCCAGTGGCGAGTAGGACGGCCCGAGCGCTCAACACGCCTACTCCAAGATTGTCGAGCAGGGCCACACCGGCGACCCGACCGGTATCGTCGCACAGTATTCCGGTGACCGACTGCCCTTCCAGCAGCACCAACTGCTGGCTACGGGTGGCGCCGGCCAGCGTCCGCGCTATCTCGGCCCCGGTGGCGTCACCACCGGCGTGGATCACTCGGTACGCCCGATGACCGCCCTCTCTGGTGCGCTGCACATCGGTCCAACCACCGTCGAACACGGCACCGCGCGCCCCCAGCTCGCTGACCGCGGCGGGGCCGGCGGCCAGGATCGTCCGGACGGCGGCCTCGTCGCAGAGCCCGGCGCCCGCCGCGAGCGTGTCCGCTACGTGCGCGTCCACGCTGTCGCCGGACGGTGCAGAGGGATGACCGGGCAGCACCACTGCGATACCACCCTGCGCCCACCTGGTGTTGCCGTCCTCCACCGTGGTCTTGGTCACAGCCACCACTCGGAGGCCGAGCTCGGCGGCGCGCAAGGCGGCGGTCAACCCAGCGACGCCAGTCCCGACCACCGCGAGGTCTGCGGTGACCTCCCAGGCCGTCACTCGTCGCCGCCCGGCCGGCCGATAGCGATCATGCGCTGCACCGCGCTACGGGCGCGCGCGGCGATGTCGGCTGAGACGGTCACTTCGTCGACGCCGTCGCGCAGGCAGCGCAGCAACGCCGTCGGAGTGATCATCTTCATGTACCGGCAGGAGGCCCGGTCGTTGACCGCTTGGAAGTCGACTCCGGGGGCCACCCGCCGCAGCTGGTGCAGCATGCCGATTTCGGTGGCCACCAGTACTTCGCGTGCTCCAGTCTTTCGGGCGGCATCGAGCATGCCGCCGGTGGACAAGATCCGCACCCGGTCAGCGGGCACCGCACCCGCACCCGCCAGGTACAAGGCACTGGTCGCGCAGCCACATTCCGGGTGGATGTACAGCTCCGCGTCGGGCCTGGCCGCGGCCTTCGCGGCCAACTGGGCGCCGTTGATCCCGGCGTGCACGTGGCACTCGCCGGCCCAGACGTGCAGGTTCGTTCGGCCGGTGACGCGCTGCACGTGCGCGCCGAGGAACTGATCGGGCAGGAACAACACGTCACGGTCCGCGGGGATCGAGTCGACCACCTCAACGGCGTTGGACGAGGTGCAGCAGATGTCGGTCTCGGCCTTGACCTCGGCGCTGGTGTTCACATACGACACGACGATCGCGTTCGGGTGCTCGGCCTTCCAGTCCCGCAGCTGCCCGGCGTCGATGGACTCGGCCAGCGAGCAACCTGCGCGCGCGTCCGGGATGAGCACCGTCTTGCCCGGTGCCAGAATCTTGGCGGTCTCAGCCATGAAGTGCACGCCGCAGAAGACGATGGTGCTTGCCGCACAGTCAGCGGCGATGCGCGACAGCGCCAGGGAGTCCCCGACGTGGTCGGCGACGTCCTGGATCTCAGGCACCTGGTAGTTGTGCGCGAGCAACACCGCGTCGCGCTGCCGGGCGAGTTCGCGCACCTGCTGACGCCAATCTCGATCAAGCTCCGGCCCTGGGTAGCCGGCGTGGGTCCACTCCGACGCAGCGGTAGCGGCCATGTCGCCTCCTTCGCCAGCGCCGACGCTGGCCCTGCCCTGGTTTTCGCCTTATAGTCGAAAACGTGAATGATAACAGCGGCGGCCTCGCGATGCACGAAGTTCTCGCTGCTGTGCTGCAGGTCCGTGACGAGCAGCTGCAGGTGTTGTTGTGGCAACGCGGCATCGAGCCCGATGCCGGGCGCTGGGCGTTGCCCGGCGGCCGGCTCGGCGACAGTGAGGACGTACAGACCTCGGTGCTGCGCCAGCTCGCCGAGAAGGTGGATGTCCGCGAGGTCGCGCACGTCGAACAACTCGCGGTCTTCAGCGCGCCGGATCGGATGCCGCAGCGGCGGACCGTCGCGACCGCCTTCCTCGGGTCGGTGCCCTGCGTGGCCGATCCGGTGCTGCCCGACGACACGGCATGGCACCCCGTGACCGATGCCCTAGAAGGGTCCCCGCCCACCGCCTTCGACCACGGCTTGATCGTGCGTCGGGCCCGGGACCGGCTGCGCGCCAAGCTGTCCTACACCAACCTCGGTTTCGCGCTTGCGCCGCCCGAGTTCACTGTCTCCAGTCTGCGCGAGCTCTACTCCGCTGCGCTGGGCCACCGAGTATCGGCGACCAACCTGCAGCGAGTGCTGGCCCGCCGTGGGGTGCTGGTCCCCACTGGCGGAACCGCCGCGCCGGGACCGTCCGGCGGCCGACCCGCGGCGCTGTACCGCTTCGCGGAGCGCGGCATGCGGATCACCGACCCGTTTGCCGTGCTGCGACCCCCGGAACCACAACATGCCCCGGAAGGGGCAGTTGACTCAGCGGATCCGCGCGCGGCACCGTAACGTTTAGCTGTGGCCGAGACCGTCCCGCTATTCCCGCTGGGCACTGTGCTGCTTCCGGGTGCGTCGCTTCCACTGCACATCTTCGAGCCCCGTTACCGCCAGTTGACCGTCGACCTGGTGACCGGCGCCGTACCCGGTCGCAGTTTCGGGGTGATCGCGGTCAAGCAGGGTCTGGAGTCAGCGGAGGAGGTTCACGACATCGGATGCACTGCGCTACTCCAGGATGCCCGCAGACTGCCCGATGGTCGCTTCGACATCGTCACTCGCGGCAAGAAGCGGTTCAGGCTGCTCGATATCGACAATACCTCCGCGCCGTATCTGGTGGGCAGGGTCGAGTGGCTGCCTGACGACGACCTACCGGCAGAACAGTCGAGGCTTCTGCCGAAGCTCGCCCGCTCGGCTCGGGAAGCCCACCGGCAGTACTGCTGCGCGGCGTGGCAGCACGGTGATTGGGAGGAGCCCAAGCAGGACGTCGACGTCGCGGCGTTGGCGCACTTACTCGCTTCTGACTGCTTGCTGACCCTGGAAGACCGGCAAGCCTTACTCGAGGACTGCGATCCAGCCGATCGGCTACGCATGGTACGCAGCCTGCTGGTACGGGAGGCGGCGTTCCTGCGGACGCTGCGTGCGGTGCCGGTACCGCTGAACCAGTTCGCAGTGCAAGCCAGCCGAAACTGACGCTCACGAGCGCAGGTCCTCAGCGCCGTTCCAGGCGGTCGCGAGGCAGTAGGTAACCGCCACGCCGAATGGCTGCGTGACGATCACCCAAGCTGACTCGAGCACCGGCGCCTGCGGGAACGGCGCGCCGGTCCCCGCCCGATTGGGATAGTGCACAGCGGCCAGCGACAACCCTGCGCGCATCGCGACCCACGCTGCCAGCAACGAGCCGAGCACTGCGGCCACCAGCACCAACGGGCCACGCCACCGCCGGAACAGCCACAACGCCGCGCCGATGAGCATTCCGGCGGCCAGCCCGAACAGCACGAAGGTCGCCATATCGTCGAAGCGGTGCTCGCTTTGCCCGACGAAGGGCAGCACGCCACCTGGCGTGGGAGCCAGCGCCGAGCGCGCGACGAACTCGGGCGGCGCCAGCCAGGACCACAGCGCCCCCAGCGGCAGGCCCAGCACCGCCACCGCACACAGCACGCCCAGCGCGGGAACCAGCTCGGCCCGGACCACCGCACTGGATCGGGACGGCACTGGTTCGCAAGCCTGCTGGATCTCCGGCTGCGCCGCGCTCATCCCGACCTCGGATGCGGCCCGTGTGCGCTACATCTGGCCGACCAGCTGGTCGGCGTCACTTGCACCACCATTCGACGTGCGCATTCCGGGCAGTATCGCGGCGGGTCGAGCTCCCGGCGGTGCGCACAGCTGACGTGCTGGCCGTTGGCTACCGGATGTCCGCAGGCGTCGCAGAAGCTCATAACGTCCGACCCAAGGCTTTGATCGGCATGCGCAGCTCGGTGAGCATTTCCAGGTCCGCCCGCGCGGGCCGGCCGAGATTGGTCAGGTAGTTGCCCACGATGATCGCATTGATGCCGCCGAGCATGCCCTGTTCGGCACCCAGATCTCCGAGGGTGAGCTCGCGGCCACCGGCGAAGCGCAGGACTGTGCGGGGTAACGCAAGTCGGAACGCGGCCACAGTCCGCAGCGCGTCGACGCCCGCCACGACGTCATAGGTCTCATACGGGGTGCCGGGCTGCGGGATCAGAAAGTTCATCGGCACCTCATCGGGAGCCAGCGCGGCGAGCTGCGCGGCGAACTCGGCGCGCTGTGCCACCGTCTCCCCCATCCCGATGATGCCACCGCAGCAGACCTCCATCCCCGCTTCGCGCACCATCCGCAGCGTCTCGAAGCGCTCTTCCCAGGTGTGCGTGGTGACGACGTTGGGGAAGTGCGAGCGGGCGGTCTCCAGGTTGTGGTTGTAGCGGTGCACGCCGATGGCAGCCAACTCATCCACCTGTTGCTGGGTGAGCATCCCCAGCGAACAAGCGATGTTCATCTTTGCGGTTTCCGGCTCGACCCGGATCGCCTCGATGCCGGCCCGGACCTGGGCCATCAGTCGGCGGTCCGGCCCGCGCACCGCGGCAACGATGCAGAACTCGGTCGCCCCGGTGGCCGCGGTCTGCTTGGCGGCCTCGACCAGACCGGGGATGTCCAGCCACACCGCCCGCACCGGTGAGTTGAACAGGCCTGATTGTGAGCAGAAGTGGCAGTCCTCCGGGCAGCCGCCCGTCTTGACGCTGACGATGCCCTCGACCTCAACCTCAGGGCCACACCAACGCATCCGCACGTCGTGGGCCAGCGCGAGTAGCT
>JBBPZY010000092.1:0-2261 GCA_038276315.1 Mycobacteriales bacterium | reverse complement strand
GGGTGTGTCTGGTGGCGAACGCCTACCTGATCCACCACGACCCCGCGATCTATCCGGATCCCTATGCGTTCCGCCCGGAGCGCTTCCTCGAAGAGCCGCCCGGCACCTACACATGGATTCCCTTCGGCGGCGGGCGGCGCCGATGCCTGGGGGCGAGCTTCGCGATGCTCGAGATGAAGCTGGTGCTGCGCGCCGTGCTGGCGACGCGCGAGCTGCGGCCGGTCGGCGACGGGTTCGAGCTCACCCGGCGGCGAAACATCACGATCAGGCCCGGCCGCGGCAGTCTGGCGTCGCTGCGCGAACGGTCACGAGCTACGTCCGCCGTGGCATGAGGGCCGTCACCGCTTTGACGGTGGACGACATCCGCGGCGAGCGTCAGCGAGACCCAGGCCAGCTGCTCAGCCGAGCGAGCCGCGGGGGGCGACCCAGCGAACCGGTTGGCCGGTTATCGTCGCGACCCGGTCGTAGTCCTCGTCGTAGTGCAAGACGGCAACGCCAGCGGCTTCGGCTGCGGCGGCGATAAGCAGATCGGGATGTCTGACAGCGCGATGATGCATCCCACCCTGCTGGGCGAGTTGCTCGTAGACCTCCAGCGCTCGTCTCCATTGCTGGATAGCGATCGGGCAGTCCGGAAGCGCGTCGAGCTCGCCGCGCAAGGCCACGAACTCGCCCGCGTTCTGGGCGCTGTAGAGCAACTCCAACCGCACCATGTCGCAGGTCGCCAACTCCCCTTCGATGACCGCCTCGTCGAAGGTGCGTCGAAGCTCACCCCCGGCCGCGCGCGTCCACGCCCACGCGCTGGTGTCCGCCAGCTCCACCTAGGCGAACTTCGGCGGACGGCGCATATCCTCAAGCGCGCTTGGCGTCAGATCCGCGAAGTCGCGCTGGGTGAGCCGCTCACGCACCGCTCGGCCGACGACCTCGCGTAAAGCGGCGTGCACGGTGTCGGTGGTCCGGGCGGTGCCCAGTACGGCGGCGGCCGCCTCCACGAGCTCCATGTCGAGGTTGATGTTCGTGCGCCTGATCGTGGTTCTGCTCACCCTTCGGATCATACACCTAGTACCGTGATCGCGATACACATCTATCGACCCACGGCGGCCGACGTCGGGGCCACCCGCCTTATTCCGATGCGGCGCCGCACGTCGATGAACTCTCTCCTGATTGCAGGGATTTCGGCTTCATCAGCCGAAGGTGCCGAAGCCTGCAATTTGGGGGCGATTACCGCCGCTTTGGGCACTGATGCCCAAACAGGGGAACCCGCCTGAGACGCGAGCGGTCGCTCTGGAGCGCTACTCGATCGAGTCAGATCGTGGTCGCTTCCCAGGCCTTCCGGTATAGCTGGCACGAGGTTCCACTTGGTTCCGAGTTGGTCCCACTCGGTCTCAACTTGGCAGCAAGCGCACGGTCCGCCCGAGAGGGGTCCGGGAATCGAAGAATTCGCCGGTAGCTCAGGCCCAGCAGTAACGAGCCTTCGTCGTTTCTGCCAGTCGTCTCAGTTCACCTCGCGGGGCCCGATCTTTTGAGACGCGTGGCGGTGAAGCGTGCCAGATCGTCGAGGAACTGGACTTGGAACCGGGGGTCACGGACGGCGGGGTGCGGCTCGATGCGGCGCTGATGATGCCAGCGTCGGTGCGTGGTGCAGCGGGAAGCTCGTCGCGGGAACGTATGCATGACGCGCGACGAAGTGGTGGTGGCCGCGAGCAGGGTTGACGCCGTTCCCTTGGCTTCGGAGGTGAGGCATGTCCAGCAGAACGCTGTGGTGCGCGCGCGGCCGGCAAGCCAAGCTTCAACATGCAGACCGGCCTACGGCAGGCGGGTCGGCAAATCGTGACGGGAATCAGTGGATCGCCCGACCTGGGTCGCGACGAGTGCGAGGCTGCCGGCACCGAGGCGGTCGTCTCCGGTGTAGCACCCCAGGACCGTTGTACCCGGCGCGCCGAGCGAGCCCAACCCCGAGGAAAGGTGATGCCACTGCTGAGCTCCGTCTGGCTGGCGACCGCGCGGCCACGGAGGCCTACATCAGCCCTGCGCCCGGGTCGATGTTCTGGTTGAGCCGGAACAGGTTTTGTGGGTCGTAACGCCGCTTGAGCTCGACCAGCCGGGGGTAATTGACGCCGTAGGCCTCGCGAACGCGGTCGTGGTCGTCGGCGGGCAGGTAGTTCGTATAGGACCGGTCGGCCATGTGCGGAGCCAGGGCTTCGAACGTGGTGCGCCCCCAGGCGATGCAGGCATCGCTGTCAGCGGGGTCGGTCCACTGCGAG
>JBBPZY010000091.1:0-12469 GCA_038276315.1 Mycobacteriales bacterium | reverse complement strand
ATCTGGGACCCGGACTGGAAGATGAACCCGGGCAAGGTCATCGACGCCTACCGCTTCGATGAGAACCTCAAACTGGGCACCGACTACAACCCGGCCCGGCCCGACGTCGCCTTCTCCTACCCGCAGGATGGTGGGGACTTCGCGCACGCCACGCTGCGCTGCGTGGGTGTCGGCAAGTGCCGGGTGCCTGATGCCCAGACCACGATGTGCCCCAGCTACCAGGTCACCCGGGAGGAGAAGCATTCCACCCGCGGGCGGGCCCGGCTGCTGTTCGAGATGCTGCGCGGTGAGGTGATCACCGATGGGTGGCAGTCCCGGGAGGTCGCCGACGCGTTGGAGCTGTGCCTGGCCTGCAAGGGCTGTACCAGCGACTGCCCGGTGGACGTGGACATGCCGACCTACAAGTCGGAGTTCCTGCACCACCACTACCGCTCGTGGCGGCGGTGGCGGCCGCGCTACGCCTACGCCTTCGGCTTCATCGACCAGGCCTCCCGGCTCGCCGCACGGATGCCCGAGGTGGTCAACGCCGTCACCCAGACCCCGGGTTTGTCGCGGCTGGCCAAGTTCGCCGCCGGGATCGACCGGCGCCGGCCGCTGCCGACGTTCGCGCCGCTCACCCTGCAACAGTGGTTCGCCGAGCGGGGTGGTTCGAACAATCCGCACGGGCGCCGGGTGGTGCTGTTCCCGGACACCTTCAACAACCACCTGCACACCGACGTCGGCGTGGCTTGCGTCGAAGCTATCGAGGCGGCCGGGTGGCAGGTCGTCATGCCGCAGGGACACGTCTGCTGCGGGCGCCCGCTCTATGACTACGGCTTCCTCGACGCCGCCCGGCACTACCTGCACCGAGTGCTCGACGTGCTGCGCGAGGAGATCCGGGCCGGCACGCCGGTGGTCGGGATGGAGCCGAGCTGCCTGGCGGTCTTCAAGGACGAGCTGGGCAAGCTGCTGCCGCACGACGACGACGGCCAGCGGCTGGCCCGCAACGCCTACCACTTCGCGGAATTCTTCACCACCTTCGACATCGAGCCGCCACCGCTGCACCGCGATGCCCTGGTGTGGGGGCACTGCCACCACCGCGCCACCGGCGGCATGACCCCGGAGCACCAGCTGCTGTCGCGGATGGGCGTGAGCGTCGAACCGCTGCAGGGCGGCTGCTGCGGGCTGGCCGGATCGTGGGGCTTCGAAAACGGCAAGTACGACATCTCCCTGCAGTGCGGGGAGCAGGCGCTACTGCCCGCGGTGCGCGGCACCGACGCGGACACGGTGATCGTCGCCGACGGTTTCTCCTGCAAGACCCAGATCGAGCAGGCCGGCACCGGCCGCGGCGCGCTGCACGTGGCGCAGGTGATGAAGATGGCCCGCGAACACGGCCCGGAAGGTTACCGCGGCGGGTTGCCCGAAGCGCCCTACAATCACGTCCGCCCAGAGCCGGCAATCCGACACAGCCGCGCCCGACGCCGCGCCATCTTCGGCGTCGCCGCGCTCGGCGTCGGCGTCGCCATCGCCGTCCGGCTCCTCACCGACCGCCACTGAGTCTGGGAAAAGCAACGACACGGTCGCTGCCAGTTTTCAGCCGGGACCGGGTCGCATGAATCATCGCGATCGGTGGTAACCCCGTCCTGTGACGACCAGAGCAGCAGACGCGGTCCCGATCGAGCACCTTGAGGTCTCGGCCTACGAGATCCCCACCGATGCCCCGGAATCCGACGGCACGATGGCCTGGGACTCCACCACGCTGGTGCTGGTGGCCGCGCATGCGGCCGGGCACACGGGTACCGGTTACACCTATGGCGGCGCCTCGACGGCCACGGTGATCAGCGGCAAGCTCGCCGGGGTGGTGACGGGCCGGGATGCGCTCACTCCCACCGCATCGTGGGCGGCGATGCAGCGCGCGGTGCGTAACCTCGGCAAGCCGGGCGTGACCGCGGAAGCGATCTCGGCGGTCGACATCGCGCTGTGGGACCTGCAGGCGCGGCTGCTCAAGGTGCCGCTGGTGATCGCGATCGGGGCCGTTCACGAGGGGACGCCGAACCGTACTCGGTGTTCTTCTATCCTGGCGACGCCTTCCACGCCGACAACACCTCGGTGGCGTCCAACGGGTGCATCCACCTGAGCTGGTCGTCGGCCCAGCGCTTCTACAACACCCTAAACGCCGGCGACCAGGTCCAAATTGTGAAGTGACCACTTACTGTCGACGCTTTTCGGAGGCGGTCGAGGCAGCGCACCGCCAAAGTGATCACCCCCGGCGGGAGCCGGAACCCGGCGAATGCCGAGGGCGCGATGACTGGGCGACACGACGAGCGGCTCTCATGCACTATGCGTGGCAACCGCTGCTCCCCTCGCCGGACGCAACAGTGCCGTACCAGGTTTAGCGACCGGCGCTTGCATCCGATAGGGTGATCCATCGGCCAGCAGGTGAACAGGGGGCTGCCAAGTGCCGAAGAGCGTACCAGGGACACGTGAGGTGTGAACTAGGCAAGCCTGCACACCTCACCTGTTGAGTCGGCGATGTCGCGCGGAAGGAGACAGACATGACTTTTGCTACTCCGGAAGAGAAGTTCGGGATTCCAGTCGATACCAGGAGGAAACCATCGAGGACGTTGGAGCAGAACGCTTCGATGGTCCTGGGTAGCATCTACTTCGTAGGTGGGGCCCTCGGGTTCATCGGGACGGGTGGCGGCCCGATCACCGGGTTCTCACAGGACACGTTCTTGTTCTTTCCGGTGAACGTCTACCACAACATCGTGCACCTTGCGATCGGCGGTCTGTGGGTCCTGGGTGCGTTTGCGCTCACCCCCGCCGGCAACGAGGGTCTGAACATCTCCATCGGCGGCGCCTACCTGCTGACCGCCGCGATCGGTTTCCTCGGTTACCTGCCACTGCTGAACATCCACGCCGGCAACGACGTCGACAACTACCTGCACCTGGTGACGGCTCTGGTGACGTTGATCTTCGGTACCGGGCTGCTCAGAGTGATGGGCGGTCGTCAGCTTTCGACCGCATAGGCGTGCAGTCAGCCGACATCCAGGAAGCCGTGTCCCTAACTGTCAGGGGACACGGCTTCTTGGCGTATGCCTGGACCTGCTGCACCGAAGACACTGCAGCGCTCAGGCTGAGGGGGTGAGCGCACGGAAACCGCGCAACCGCAGGCTGTTGGATACCACGAACACCGAGGAGAACACCATCGCTGCGCCGCCGATGAGGGGATAGAGCAGGCCGACCGCGGCCAAGGGTATTGCGACGATGTTGTAGCCGAGGCCCAGACAGGTTGCCCTTGACGGTGCGCAGGGTGCGCCGAGACAGTCGGATCGCATCGGCGATCAGTCGCAGGTCACCGCGGGTCAGGGTGAGGTCACTGGCCTCGATGGCGGCGTCGGTGCCCGTTCCCATGGCCAACCCCAGATCGGCCTGGGCCAGCGCCGCGGCGTCGTTGACTCCATCGCCCACCATCGCCACGACCCGACCAGCCCGCTGGAGCCGCCGCACCTCCTCGACCTTGCCCTCGGGCAGCACCCCGGCGATCACCGTGTCGATGCCGACCTCTGCGGCCACCGCGCGAGCGACGATCTCGTTGTCGCCGGTGAGCAGCACCGGGGTCAGCCCCAACCCGCGCAGCAGGCGCACCGCCTCGGTGCTGCTCGGCTTCACCCTGTCGGCCGCCGAGAGCAGGCCCCGCACCTGACCCTCCCAGGCCACCGCAACGACGGTGCGGCCGCGGGCCTCTTCCGCCGCGGCAGCCGAAGCCAACGCGTCAGGCAGCGGCACCGAATGCGTTCGCGCACCCAGGCCGGCCGGCCCACCAGCACCACAGCGCCGGCCACCTCGCCGTGCACACTCAAGTCCTCGCGCCGAGCGGAAACCGACCACTGCGGGCAACTCACCCAGCTTCTGCCGGCCCCCGGTGGCGATGGCGGTGGCGACGGGGCGTTCGGAGGCGTCCTCCACGGCAGCCGCGCGGCGCAGCACCTCGTCGGCGTTCTCGCCAGTGGCGGGCAGCACGTCGACCGATGTCCAGTTGTGCACCCCGGCCGGTACCGACCAGCAGCGCGGTGGGTGTGGCCAGTCCCAGAGCACACGGACAGGAGATGATCAGCACGGCGATCGCGGCGCTGGTCATCGGTCCCGACCGCGGCACCGATGACCAGCCAGACGACCAGCGTGACGATCGCGATCGCGATCACTACCGGCACGAATACCGCGGAGACCCGGTCCGCCAGCCGCTGCACCCTGGCCTTGCCGCTCTGGGCGTCCTGTACCAGCCGCGCGATCTGCGCGAGACGGGTATGCGCACCAACCCGCGAGGCCCGCACCCGCAACCGACCGGAGACGCTCACCGTCCCGCCAACGACCGCTGAGCCCGAGTTGACCTCGATCGGCACCGACTCGCCGGTCAACATGCTCTCGTCAACGGCAGACGACCCTTCGATCACCTCTCCGTCAGTGGCGATCTTCTCTCCCGGGCGGACCACGAACTCGTCGCCGACCACGAGTCCGTCGATCGGGATACGCACCTCCCGGCCGTCCCGCAGCACCGCAACGTCCGAGGCGCCGAGATCCAGCAACGCGCGTAGCGCCGCACCCGCGCGCCGCTTGGAGCGCGCCTCGAAATAGCGACCGGCGAGCAGGAACACCGTGACAACGGCGGCCACCACAAAGTAGAACCTCGGCCCGCTGTCATAGTCCCAGTTCGACGGATCAAGCTTATCGAAATTGAGCTTTTCCCAGTTGAACGTACCTTGCGTACTGGCATACTCCGCTATGCGGGAAAACAGCGCGTAGCAACTCCACAGGAATGCGGTCAGCACACCCATCGAGATCAGCGTGTCCATGGTGGCCGTGCCGTGCCGCAGGTTCCGCCAGGCAGCCCGGTGAAACGGCATCGCCCCCCACGTCACCACCGGAGCGGTAACCAGAAGCGAAAGCATCCCGAGATTGTTCGGCGTCCTTACCCGGAGCGCCATCGCGATCGCCATCGCGATCACCGCGAGAGCCAGCGGCGCACACCCCACCAACCGTTCCCGCAACGCACCGAGCTCGACGCCATCGGTGCCGGCGTCGGGGACGTTGTCGTGAAATAGCTCGGCGCTGTAGCCGGTGCCCACCACGGTGGACACCAGATCCTCCGGCGTGACGCCCGCACCATAGCGGACCCGCGCCTTCTCGGTGGCGTAGTTAACGCTCGCGCTCACCCCATCGAGCCGGTTGAGCCGCTTTTCGACACGCGCTGCGCAAGACGCACACGTCATGCCACCGATGACCAGCTCGCAGTCACAGTGAACTCAGCGATCCGCACCAGCTCATGATGCCAGGATGCGACCACCGGCATCACGCGGCGGTATCGGTGCCAGCCGCGGCGGTGCTGCTCATGGCGGAGTACGCCTTAGCTTAAGAGGCGCGTTCGAGGAGTGCCACTCACCAGCGAGCGTCTCGGCGATCTCGTAGGTGTTCAGTGCCGCGCCCTTGCGCAGGTTGTCCCCGCAGACGAAGAAGTCCAGCGTGTTCGCGAAGTCCAGGGCTTGACGAAGCCGGCCGACGTAGGTCGGGTCCGCGCCCACCACCGAAGCCGGGGTCGGCCACACCCCCGCTGCCGGATCGTCGGCCAGCACGATGCTCGGCGCTGCGGCCAAAACCTTCCGGGCCTGCTCCACGGTGATCGGCGCAGCGAACACCGCGTGCACCGCGAGCGAGTGCGTGGTGACCACCGGGACCCGCACGCAGGTGACCGACACCTTCAGATCGGGGATGCCGAGGATCTTGCGCGACTCGTTGCGGACCTTGAGCTCCTCGGAGCTCCAGCCATCCGGTCGCAGCGACCCCGCCCAGGGCACCACGTTCATCGCCAGCGGTGCCGGGAACGGTGACTGCGCCGGCAACCCCGCGGCAGCCAACGCTTGGGCTATGTCCCCACCGCGCACCCCGACATCCTTTCCGGCCACCGCCGCAAGCTCGGCGTACAACCGGTCCACCCCGGGCCGACCCGCTCCAGAAGCGGCCTGATAGCTGGCCACCACCAGTTCGGTGAGACCGAACTCGGCGTGCAGGGTACCCACCGCGGCCATCATCGACAGCGTGGTGCAGTTGGGGTTGGAGATGATGCTCTTGGGTCTATGGGTCAGTGCCGCAACGTTGACTTCAGGGACCACCAGGGGAACGTCGGGGTCCATCCGGAACGCACCAGAATTGTCCACCACGACCGCGCCCCGCGCCACGGCGACCGGAGCCCACCGCTCGGAGATCTCGTCGGGAACGTCGAACATCGCGATGTCGACGCCGTCGAAGGCCTCGGCGGTGAGCTCGGCGACCACGCAAGGCTCGCCTCGCACGCTGATCTTCTTGCCGGCCGACCGGACCGAGGCGATCAATCGGATCTCGGCCCAGGACACCGACCGTCGCGAGTTGATGATGCCGATCATGACGGTACCCACCGCGCCGGTGGCACCGACGATGGCAAGGGTAGGCCCGGTCATCGTCCGGTCCCGGCGTAGACGACGGCCTGCTCGCCGCTTCCCAGGTCGAACGCATCGTGTATCGCGCGCACCGCGGCATCCAGCTGCTCAGCGCGGACCAACACCGAGATCCGGATCTCCGAGGTGTTGATGGTCTCGATGTTGATCCCGGCCTGCGCGAGCGCCTCGCAGAACCGCGCGGTAATCCCGGGGTGCGATCGCATGCCCGCGCCGATCAGCGACACCTTGCCGACGTAGTCATCGCACAGCACGTCCTCGAAACCGATCTGCGGCTGCATCGCGCGCAGCGCCCTGACTGCAAGGGACGCGTCGAGTTTGGGAAGCGTGAAGGTGACGTCGGTGCGGCCGGTGTCGATGTGCGAGATGTTCTGCAGCACCATATCTATGTTGAGCTCGGCGTCGGCGATCACGCGGAAGATGTGGGCGGCCTTGCCGAGTTCGTCGGGCACCCCGAGGACAGTGATCTTCGACTCGGACCGGTCGTGTGCGACGCCGGTAAGCATGGCCTGTTCCACAGTGCGGTCCTCCACTGATCCGGACACCATGGTGCCGCAGTTGCGGCTGTAGGACGAGCGGACGTGTACTGCGATGTGATTGCGTCTGGCGTATTCGACGCAGCGCAGCATGAGCACCCGCGCGCCGCACGCCGCCATCTCCAGCATCTCTTCGTAGGTGATGGTGTCGAGCTTGCGGGCATCGGGCACGATCCGCGGGTCGGCGGAAAAAACCCCGTCGACGTCGGTGTATATCTCACACACATCCGCCTGCAGCGCTGCCGCCAGCGCGATCGCGGTCACGTCGGAGCCGCCGCGACCCAACGTGGTGACGTCTTTGGTGTCTTGGGCCACCCCCTGAAACCCGGCTACCAGCGCCACCGCGCCCTGGTCCAGCGCCTCGCGCACCCTGCTCGGCGTCACATCGATGATCCGAGCCCTGCCGTGCGCGGCTGTGGTGATCACTCCGGCCTGCGAGCCGGTGAACGAGCGGGCGTCGACACCCAACGCGTGCACGGCCATCGCGACCAGCGAGTTGGAGATTCGCTCACCCGCGGTAAGCAGCATGTCAAGCTCACGCTGATGGGGGTGCGACGATACCTGACTGGCGAGGTCGAGTAGATCGTCAGAAGTGTCACCCATCGCAGACACGACCACGACGACCTCGTTGCCGCCATTGCGGGTCTCGACGATCCGGGCGGCCACCTTCTTGATCCGCGCGGCACTGTCCACCGACGAGCCGCCGTACTTCTGGACGACGAGCGCCACGCCGACCTCCAGACACACAATACGGGCCGTATCCCCTGATCTCAGGGGGCACGACCCTAGGAGCCTCGCCGCTTACGCGGTGGAAGTTTCGCGCGCGCCGAACACCCTGAGCAGCCCACTACCGAAAATCAGTGGTATCGAGCCGCTGCACCAGGTGCAGGTAGTTGTCTCCGCCTGTGGTGGGGATGTTAAGCAGGTACAGGTAGCCGAGGAAGCCGGGGGGGTCGCCCGCCTGTCACGCCCCGCGAGTAGGATGCTGCCCTCCGTGACGAAAGACCCTGCGGAAACTGATCTGACGCGGAAGAACCGGTCGCACACAGTGGCCACAAGCTTACGATCTGGAAGTGGGCGCGATGAATAATCTGTGGAACGCCATACGCAGGCGTCGGGTGTTAGTCATCATCGGGTTACTGCTAGCGGTGGGCTTGGGAACGTCCGCTGCGATATTCGGACCCCGGCTCTTCACCGGCAACCAGCCTTCGCAGGCGGCGAATACGGCGAACCCGACGAATAAGACGGACGCCTCGACGAATGCCAAGCCGGTCGGCTTCAGCGAGTTCCGTAGTGAGCAGGCCGGTTTCGAGCTGGCCTACCCATCAGACTGGACGAAGCTGAGCCCCAAAGATCCACAAGTTCTCCTGCTTCTGTCGCAGGGACCGCAGGACTCGATGCTGGTGCGAGTCAGCGAGCTGCAGGAAGCGGTGGGACCGCAGCAGCTTCCGGCTCTCAAGCAGGTCACCGACAAGCTCGTCACGTCGAACAAGTCGGTCCAGATGATCACGGGACCGAATCAGATCCAGCTGGGCGGGTTGCCGGGTTACTACTACTTCTACAATTTCACCGATCCCGCCACCGGCCAACAGGGGGCACACTCCCACTTCTTCTTGTTCAACGGCAAGACGATGATCAGTATGGTGTTCCAGAGCCTGCCCAAAGAGCACTTCACCGAGTCCGCCAAGATGTTTGACAAGATCGCCAACTCCCTGCACGCGCTGAAGAAGTAACCACAGCCGGAACGGGAGTTCGGGTATCCCCCGGGCCCGGTGAGAGCGCTCCCGGGGGATCGGCCGGTCAACCAGCCGGCCAGCTGCTGCACTCGGCCGGATACCGGCCCAGTGCCACGTCACAGGATCGCGCTAGGTTGGTAGATCGCGGCATCCGGATGCCGGGACACCAGCGTTGCGACCTCAGCGACGATCGCGGCGGTCTGCTCGGCGGCGGCCCCGCTCAACGGTGCGCGGTCGGCGAGCAGTGCGTCGAGATCGGTCTGATTCAGCGGCAGCCTGCTGTCCTCGGCCAGCCGGTCGAGCAGGGAGTTGCCGGCGCCCTTCTCCCGCATCGCCAGCCCGACCGCGACAGCGTGCTCCTTGATGACCGCATGCGCCGCTTCTCGACCCATCCCGGCGCGCACCGCGGCGATCAGCACCTTCGTGGTGGCCAGGAACGGCGCGTAGCGCTCCAGCTCCCGCTCGATCACCGCCGGGTAGGCCCCGAACTCGTCGAGCACCGTCAGGAACGTCTCGACCAGCCCATCGAAGGCGAAGAACGCGTCGGGCAGCGCCACCCGGCGCACCACCGAGTCCGATACGTCACCTTCGTTCCACTGCGAGCCGGACAGCTCAGCCACCATCGAGGCGTACCCGCGCAACACCACTGCCAGGCCATTGACCCGCTCGCAGGAACGGGTGTTCACCTTATGCGGCATGGCGCTGGAGCCGATCTGACCGGGTTGGAAGCCCTCGGTCACCAGCTCGTGACCGGCCATCAGTCGGATCGTGGTCGCCAGCGACGACGGCGCGGCAGCCAGCTGCACCAGAGCGCCGAGCACCTCGTGATCCAAGGATCGCGGATATACCTGTCCGACACTGGTAAGCACCCGTTCGAAGCCCAGGTGTTGCGCCACGTGCTGCTCCAGCCGCGCCAGTGCGGACGGATCACCACCGAGGAGATCCAGCATGTCTTGAGCGGTACCCATCGGACCCTTGATCCCGCGCAGCGGGTAGCGAGCCAGCAGCTCTTCGAGTCGAGCGAAGGCCACCAGCAGCTCGTCGGCGGCGCTGGCGAACCGCTTGCCCAGCGTGGTGGCCTGAGCCGCGACGTTGTGGCTGCGCCCGACCATCACCAGATCGGCGTACTCGGCGGCGCGGGCCGCCAACCTGGCGAGCACCGCGACACAACGGTCTCGTACATGCACCAGCGAGCGCCGCACCTGCAGCTGCTCGACGTTCTCGGTGACGTCCCGCGACGTCAGTCCTTTGTGGATTTCCTGATGGCCGGCCAGCGCGTTGAACTCCTCGATGCGCGCCTTGACGTCGTGCCGGGTCACCCGCTCCCGGACGGCAATCGAGTCGAGATCCACCACGGACACCACCCGCTGGTAGTCATCGAGTGCCTGCTGCCCGACTGGCACGCCGAGATCGGCCTGAGCGCGCAGGACCGCCAGCCACAGCTCTCGCTCCAGCACCACCTTGTGCTCCGGCGACCACAGCCGGACCAGCTCACTGGAGGCATACCGCGCCGCCAACACATCAGCAATCACTCCGGCAGCCTACGGCTGCCGCCCGCCTCAACCGCCGTGAACTACCAGTCATCGTCGGTGCAGTCGAACTCAATGCGGCGACCTAGAAAGGGATGACTCGGCGGAACGCGTCGAGGACCTCGTCGGCCCAGCCGAGCACCCGCAACCCGTCGGTCACGTTGGCCGGCGGGTGGGTCAGCAAGGTGTCCCGGCGGATCAGCCGGGTGAAGTCGACCCGGACCGGTCCGATCCGCGGCGTCTGCCCGTCTGGTTGGTAGAACGTGACTCCGGCGCGCACCATGATGTCGATCAGCTCTTGGGCGATCAGACCGTAGCCGACCGTGGTCGGGTGGATGCCGTCCAGCGAGAACAGCCCGCCGCTGCGTCGCCCGGTGCCGTCGCTGGTGAGGAACCGCGAATCCGGTACCGGAGCCAGCGCCGCCAGCTCGGGCGGCAGCGGGTAGGGCCGCCACCAGGAGGGGCGCGCCTGCGGGTCGTCCAAATAGCGGCGGCAGGCCAGCCGGTCGAGTACCCCGGCGATGTCCAGCAGGTACCAGTCACGGCCCTGCCGTCGGGCGTCGGCGACCGCTGCGGTGATCGCGTCGTTGTAGTGGTCGATGGCGCTGTCGACGGCCCGCGCCTGCTCCTCGGTGATCGCCGGATCACGGCCGGCGTCGAAATCATCGTCGGAGATCCACGGGTGGGTGTAGTACGGGAAGTACCGCGAGCCCGGCGCCACCTTGCTGGCCACCCCGCGAGCGATCGGCGCGATGGTCACGTGCGGGACCGTGCACCAGATGACATGCCGGGCGCGGATGTCCTGCACCTTGGTCACGACGTGGGCAAGCTCGGCGATGAAGTCACTGGGCCGCCACACCGTGAATGCGTCCTTGCGCGCCAGGTCGTCATAACCCGGCCCGCTCCACACCACGCGCAGCTCAGTCACCGCACCCAGCGCATTGTTCGCGCCGAGGAACACCACCAGCGTCTCGATGCCGTGGTCGGGATCGTCCCCCGGCTCTGTGCCCAGCTGGGCACCTAGCGCAGCGGCGGCGTCGAAGACGGTGCTGCTGCGATCGGCTTCGGTGGCTCTGGGCAGCACGCGCAGCGCTGCCCGAGCGCCGTGGTTCTGCACGATCTGATGCACCAGATCGTCGGTGGGCGCTCCTATTTCGGCCGCACAACTGTCCGCGGTGCGGTCCAGGGCGTCGCGCAGGCCCCAGCCGTAGACCGCGAGCACGTGGTTGGTGGCTGACGGGGCGGGCAGCACCGCGCCGGCCCCCCGCTCCCAGTAGTCCTCCACCTGATCCATGAACTGCCGGCCGCGAAACAGTGCCATCGGCAGCTCCCACCAGTCCAACGTGGCGCCGAAGTGCTGATCGAGCTCGCGCATCAGCAGCTCGAGATTCAGTGGGAGCCCCCCTGGGCCGCCGTAGCGCGGGTAACGCAGTCCATCCCAGCCCAGCTCGTCAGCGATGATCGCCGAGTAGGACAGATCGGTCTGATACACCGCACCGCTGGCGAACCCGTGGGTCAGCGATCACCGATGGTGACCAGCCGGTGGGCCGCGGTGCCCTGCCAGGCGATCTCGACCGAGATGCCCAGCGTCGGATCCCACACCGGCTCCCGGGCTTGCCCAGTGATGTCGACGTCCTTGGGTGTGTCCGCCGGAGACACCCTCAACACGTGTTGTCAGTCGGGCTGTCGGCTGGGGTGGATCGCTGCGCCTGGGCGAGCGCATCGATCACCATCTCCAGCCAGCGCAGGCTGCGGCGATAGCTTTCGGTGTCCTGAGCTGACGGCGCGGGTGGCAGGATGCGGTCCGGCGAACCCGTGATACTGACCCGACCGGAGACGTCCAACACAACGTGCAGGGTCTCCAACATCCACCCCCACTCGGCGGCGGACGGGTAACCGAAGCCGGGCAGCTGGACCACGCCGCCATGCCTGGGCAGCGTGCCGAGAACCCGAGTCAGGCTGTGCTCGAGGTCGTGTAAGACCCACCCTTCCCACAGCTGGCGAACCGGACCGGTTTCCTTCGTGCCGCACCAGTAGTCCACGACGTAGGCGAGCCGACCGTCGATGGTGCCGATGGGTACCGGTAGTCCAGTGACCTGAGCCAGCGGATCATCGGTGCAACCGGCTAGCTGCCAGCGCACCAGCTCGCGCAGCCAAGACCACTGTTCGCGGAGGAAGCGAACTCCTTCCGGCGACAGCGT
>JBBPZY010000090.1:0-6798 GCA_038276315.1 Mycobacteriales bacterium | reverse complement strand
CCGTTGGGGAAGCCCTGCAGGTCACCACCGAGCACCCCGAGCCGGTTGGGCTCCCGGGTGATCGGGGTGCTCATGTTCAACCGCTCCTCCTCGGCAGGGACGAACGCTTTCGGGTTCACGTCCTTGTTGAGCAGCTGCGAGTTGAGGTCCGCCTTGATCGGACCGGCGCTGTTCTTGTAGACGCCGGTGGCGAAAATCTCCACCAGATCGTTGCGTGGCGCCGGTGGTGCCTTGATGCCGTAGAGCAACTCAACGTCCTGGGGCACCTCGGGGTTGGTGACCCGATCCAGGAAGGCCTTGTTGGTGTGGTCCTGCACCGGGCTGGAGGCGTTGAACCCGTCCTTTTGGCCCGCGGCCGAGATCACCTCGTTGACCAACGGGTTGCCCAACCGGGAGACCTGGACGTACCTACCGGTGAGATCGGCTCCCCCGCTGGGTCGCAGCGTCAGGCTCCGCTGCTCGGTGCTGCTCCAGACCCCGATCACCGGGTTGCCCGCCGGGTCATTACGCAGCGCGAGGTCCTTTTTGGGCACCTGGATCGCGATGGTGTTGACGTTGTAACCACGCAACGTGTCCTGCCCGACCTCATTGAGCTTCGGTGCACCATAGAGCAGGTCGAACACCCGCAGATCCAGGAAGAACGGATCGTCGGCCTGGCCGGCGAAGGTCTTGCCACCGCCGGGCAGGCCGTGGATCGCCTGGGCGCGCAACCGACCGTAATCCGGCATCGACGTCGGGCCCACGTCCGACGGAGCGGACACCCCGTCGTTGATCAGTGTGCGCTCACCGTTGCCCTTGATCTCGGTGAGCGTGTAGTTCTGCTTGAACAGCAGCGTCGGGTCGTTGAGGTCGCGCACGACACCGTTGTTGTAAAGGAAGGTCTTGCCGTCACGATGGTCGACGTTGTGGAACTGCCAGCGGTAGGTGGTGTCGGGCCTGCCATCACCGTTGCTGTCGATGTTGAGGTCGTAATGCGCACCTTCGGCCCATGGATAGAAGTTCGGGCCACCATTGGGCTCCTCGAACGGGATCCAGTCGGCGATCATCGTAACCGTGTCTGGGTTGTCCGGGCTGGTGAAGGCATACACATCGGTGTTGTCCAGCTGCGGGAGCCCCGAGATCAGGGGAGCCTCACGGTGGCTTGATGCGTCGGCCTGCGGGCCCATGCCGGCCATCGTGGCAGCCAGCACGGTCGTGCCCGTGGCGATCAGCGCCGCGGCCGTACGCTGGCGGCGGACGCTCCGCCGTGCGCCGGGTGATGGGGTCATCAATCATCCTTCCGGTGCCTTGACCAGCGCCAAGGCGGCTAACACGGCACACCGCAACTGCGATCAAGGGGACAACACCGGTGGACGACACCTGAAATGTTTCTCGCCCATCGTTGCGGCACCGGCCGTGGAACTATGACGTCTGAGCTAACGATGGCGATCAAGCGAAGGTTCGGCTTCGAGCAACCATCGAGTTACACAGCGGCAACCATCCATGACTGCCAGTTACGGGTGGCCGGCTCCGCCGCCACCGACTGGTGGTGGTATCCGGTCGACCCGGAACACGGCCGCGGGATCACTCCGGCGTGTCCATACCCCAGAGCACTAGTTACTGGCGGGTTACAAGTCGATACAGTGTGAGTGTGGAGCTGGCATACAACCGGTGCGGCGCGGGACCGCCGCTCGTGTTGCTGCACGGGGCCGGGCATCGGCGGCAAGCGTGGCTCCCCGTTGAGGAGCGGTTAGCCAAGCACCGGGAGGTGATCTCCCTGGACCTTCCGGGCTTCGGCGAGTCACCTCCGCTTCCGGAACATCTATCCTACGAGCTGGACACCGCGGTGATCGTGCTCAAGGAGTTCTTCGCCGACCTCGGGTTGGACCGGCCACACGTGGCGGGGAACTCGATGGGTGGCTTGCTCTCCCTCGTGCTCGCCCAGCAGGGAATGGTCGCCAGCGCGACGGCACTGTCCCCAGCGGGGCTGTGGAGCCCCATGGGGCGGCGGGTGTCGCTGTGCATGGTCAGGTCAGTGCACCGCACCGCGCGGTATATGCCCCCGAATCTCGCGCTGCGGTTGTCCCGGTCGGCGGCCGGGCGCACCCTCATGTGCGGCATCCTGTTCGGCCGTCCGGACCTACTCGAGCCACAGGTGCTGCTCGACGACATGCAGGCGATGATCAATGCGGTCGGTTTCAGTCCCAGCCTGGCAGCCGGCGAAAGGATCATATTTAGCGGCCGCATACCCGACGTGCCGGTGACCATCGCGTGGGGATCGCGGGACTGGCTGATGCGGCGGCCACCGGGCGAATCGGTCATCCGGTTGATCCCACACGTCCGGCTGCTGCGGCTGCCCGGCTGCGGGCACGTGCCGATGAGCGACAATCCCGAATTGGTGGCTCACGTCCTGCTCACCGGCAGCAGCGACGAGCATCAGCGGGTGTCGAGCAGGAGGTAACCCTCCGCCAGTCGACCCTGCGCCAAACCTGCGGCTTGGGCCTGCATAGCGCCCCAACCTCGCATCCGCTCCTCCAAGGCCGTCATGTGCGCGGTCTGGCTGGCGTGGGCGCGCAGTGCCGCGATCTTGCGGTGAAAGGTGTCGGTGATATCGATGTAATGGTCGGCCCGAGCATTGGGGCTCGTCACCCAGACCTCGGGCACGGTATGTGCTTCCAGACCCTCCTCCGCGAGCAGTTCGGGGTGGGCGTAGGGGTTGCGGGCGTCGGGGTAGGTCGCGCAGAGGGCTGCTTCACCAGCCGCCTGGTGGTCGGGATGGCTGCCGTATAGGTTGCGCAGGTCGCGTTGCGGGGACGGGACCACCACCCGATCCGGGCGAGCCCGGCGGATGGCGCGGGTGATGTCTCGCCGCAGCGCGATGCTCACGACCAGCCGCCCGTCAGGGTAGCCGAGGAAATCGACGTCGGTGACGCCTAATGCGGCGGCTGCCTTGCGTTGCTCGTCCTGCCGGATACCCGCGATCGCCGAGCGGGGTACCTCCGGGTCGAAACCGCCGGCGTCACCGTCGGTCACGATACAGTAGGACACCTCGATACCCGCGTCGGTCCAGGTCGCGATCGTGCCGGCGGATCCGAAGTCCACGTCGTCTGGATGTGCCGCGACAACCAGGACCCGTTGCACTGGCTGCGCCTGCTCAGCTGGCACGGCACTCTCCTCACGTCGGCGTCACCAGCTGGCAACACCAACGATCTTGGCAGGCTTCCCGGTGTACGACTTCAACTCTCGGGCTCACGCGTCAGCGCCACTAGCGTTGAGCGGGTGACTGTGGATCAAAGGGCTGCGGCGGGCGCATGCTGCTATGGGTGGATGGCCTTGTACTCACGGAGCTCAAGCTGAATGAAGGCGTCGACCATCGCGGTGTACACGCGTTCGACGACCTCGGGGTGCACTCCTTCCTCGACCGCTCGCTCGCGCAGTCGGCGCATCATCTGGACGCGGCGATCGGGAGCGCGGACGGCTGTTTCATCGCGCTTGTACGTCGCGGCCTGCTTGACCCGCTGCTGCCGTCGTGCGAGAAGCACCACGATCTGGTCGTCGAGTCGATCGATCTGCGCTCGGACCTCGGCCAGTGACATTTAATCTCCAAGGTAGTGAGGCGGTGATGGCCCTCGCCTCAATGAGCATAGGTAAGCAGCCCTGTAGGGCTGCTTCAAGATCTCACCCAACGTTTTCTGCCACTTCTGCCCCACGAAGGGGTAGGTGGATCCGTCACGTAGTTGCCGGAGCCGGCAACTACGAGCGAAAAGTTGCCAGCTACGGCACCTACGTATAACGCGATAGTCGTTACTCAGGCATCACTGACAGTAACGCCTGGTTGCCGGAAGAAAACGGCTGATCATGGCATCGGTTGTCGCTGCTGGACGGATCGCGCACCGATGAAGCACCCCGGGGTGCAGGGCGGGTTAACCGCTGGCAGCGCGACGCCGTCGACTCTCGTCCCATCTATCCGACCCTGAAACGGCCGTGCCCCCCGCCGCGCTGGCCCGCATCATTCTGCTGACGTGGTACGAGCCGCTGCCGTGACGGGCAAGGGCTCGTCGGTCCACAGGGTGCGTAGCTGAGAGGAGTACTCGTTGAGCTCATAGGATGAGCAACCGGCGCCGCCATAGCCGATGTAGTTCCCGTGGGCGTCGCGCCGGCCACCGGCCATCACGGCACCGATGCCGTGGTGGGCGATCATGCTGCGGATTCCGGCAGTGATGTTGGCCACCGGATCGGTGATCGATTGGCTGGCCAGGCTGGGCAGCACGCAGGCTCGGAAGGTGTTGGGGATGGTCTGCATAAGGCCTTGCGAGGGGCTGCCCGCCGCGGCGTTGCTGTCCCAGTTGTTGATCGCGTTGGGGTTTCCGCCAGATTCGTGCATGATGATCGACCTAACGCCCGGCGCGAGAGCCTGGGGCAGTCCCATCAGTCCGAGAGCCTTGGCGATCCAACCGTCGAGGCTGTGGCTGTTGCCGGCTTGGTAAGGCTGCCCGAGACGGTTTTGCACGGCCTCCTGGTAGGCCGTCGCCCGGTCCGCTCGCTCGACGGCGCGGCGCAGCGCTGATACCCCACTTGCGGTGTCACGCGGGAGGCTGAGCTGTAGAACCTCCGGTTCAAAGGATGGACCGGTCACCGCAGCCGGCGCCACGTCGGCGACCTGCTCGGCTGCCACCGCTGTCGCGGCGTGCATCGAATGACCGGCGACAGCAAGAGCACCAGCGGCAACCGCCGCCGTCACCGCGCGACCCCGTAGCGCCGGACCTGGCCGGGGTACGCGATGCGTGACGCGAGGTTTGGAGTCGGGTGTGGAGGGGAACGCCAACGGCGGATGTTGCCGACAGCCGCGTGGAGAGCGGTGACGCGCCAACTGAAGGTCCCTTCCGCACCGGGGACCTGGTGCGCGGGGCGGGATTGCAGCCGTTCCGGCTCGGGGGCACCGGAACGACACCTGCTCGCGACCAGATCATGATCTGCGACCGACGGAAAGTAACGGTAGGGCCACAGCGGCGGCAAACGGTGCACCTGCGGCGGAGTGTCGCTTGCGCCCGGTGCGGGGACCGGCGCGACAAGCGGTCAGGAACTGACGTGCCGAGCGGTCGGTCGGGGCGAGCCGGGCGGACGACGAGCGGCACACGGGCGGGCAACTGGCGGCTGGCGTTGCTCCGTTATCGCAGCGCCGAGTCGTCGTGTTACCGGCCGGGTCTGGCCGCGGCGCGACGGTAGACCAGCACTGCCCACAGAACCAGGGGAATCTGCAGCGGCAACCGCCCGTAGGCCAGCGCGCGCATCCAAACCGGCCGGTCAGACCAGTCGATCGCCATCTTCACGTTGGCGGGGAACACCGCGACGAACAGCAGCGCGGCGAGTAGCCCCCCGAGCCGGCGAGTGCGGGGAAGCGCGATCAGCGCCGCGACTACCAGCTCGGCTACCCCTGAGAGGTGGGTCCAGGTGCGGGCCGCGCCGGGCAGCTGCTCGGGGATGATCGAGTCGAACGACGCGGGCGCCGCGAAGTGCAGCACCCCGGTGCTGGTGAGCAGCACGACCAAGCCGGCCGCTGCTGTGGGCCGGCGGGCTCTCATGAACACATCCTCGCACGCGTAGCGCAGACGACGCGTGACTCAAAACCGTCATGCGGCAGCGCATGTCCAGATCCGCGCAACACATCCCGCTATGGAGCAGTGCTCGTGGCACACCACAAACCACCATCACCAGAGAGTGCCAAGCCCGCGAGAGGGTTGAGAGGAACTCGGCATCGCTGATGGCGATGCCGAGACTCGTGCCGTTGGGCTGCGGCATGACGGTGCTGAGTCCTATGCCGGTACCTGGTCCTATGCCGCGTACCTGCGCGCGCGGCGAATTCGGCTACCACCAGGCTACTGTTGATCTACTCGCGCGCGGCGCCGGTAGGCCACACCACGGTCACCAGCAGGCCAAGCGCTCGGGCGCGCTCGACGACGTCGCCGGTGCCACCACGACCGTTGGTGGGCTGCCCGTCCCACACAGCCATCATCAACTCCACTGTGGACAGCACGTGTTCGCTGGCGGCCAGGTAAGAATCGCGATTTGAGGTATCGAGCGGCAACGTGCGCACCGTCGTCGCCTGGCCGATCAGCTCATCGAAGACCGCGGCGTTGTCTGCCTTGACCTTGTGGCTGCGGTAGTCCGCCGCTGGCAGCACAACCTCCAAGGCTCCGCCCAGCTCCAGCACAGCCCGAGCGAAGAGCTGTTCGGCGCCCCGGGCCAGGCAACTGACACCCACGAGGCCGTCGCTGGCATGTGCGGCCACCTCAGCGCGCAGCGCGTCGGCCACCAATGGAGCGGATTCGACGGTGAGGTTCGAGTGGCCGGTGATGCCGATGCGCACCACAGCACTCCCTTCTCCTGCTGCCAGATGGTTGATCAAACGACGACTCCTCGCTGATGCAGATCTACCTGGGCGAGTCCGATCAGATCGAACTGAAGCTACTTGCGCAGAGGCAATGAGATGATCAGCACGTCCATCAGCGGCGCGTCCGGCCAAGCTGGACGCAGGTGGCCGACTGGGCGCCACCCCCATCGGGTGTACGCCCGATAGGCCGTGGTGTTTTCGGGCCGGACGAGCAGCGTTGCCCGAGCCTCGCGGCGGCTCTTCAGCAGCTCGTCATGGAGCGCGTGGGCGACACCTTGTCCGGTCCAACATTGAGGGTTATTCACGCGAATGCATAGAAGTGCAGCCCGATAGCGGCGGAGATGGTTGTGGCGAATGTCTCGAACGGTCGCCGATAGTCAGTGTGCAAGATTCGCCATGTTTTGAAGTTGGCGATCGTCTGTTCGATG
>JBBPZY010000089.1:0-9782 GCA_038276315.1 Mycobacteriales bacterium | reverse complement strand
TGCACTGGGTGTAGGACATGCACTGGGTGTAGGACATGCACTGGGTGTAGGACATGCACTGGGTGTAGGACAATTCGGTGGCGGACAGCTGCGGGGGGCCCGCGCACCGCACCGCCGGCGCGTCCGGCGTTCGCGCGGCTTGGGCCTCGAAAAGCTCCGGCAGAACCGCCGGTGTCACCCTCCGCCCGGTGTCATTCAACCCAATGTCATTCAACCCGGTGTCGTTCCACTCCACCAGCACCCGATGCCGCTCGGCTTCGGTCAGCAGCGGGAGCTCGGCCAGTAGCCGACCAGGATCGGCCGCGATGGCGGTCAGCAGCAGTTGCAGCCGCCCGGCCATCCGCTCGACGGTGCCGGGGTCGAACAGGTCGGTGTTGTACTCGATCGCCATATTCAGCGAATCACCCCGCGGCAAGAATTCCACCACCAGATCGAACCGGGCGGACTGTCGGGGCAGATCATGCTCAGTGATCCACAACCCGCCGGCTTCGCGCGGGCGCACCATCTCGCTCTGCAGCACGACCAGCGCCTGCACCAGCGGCGTGCGACTGGCGTCGCGCTCCGGTTGCAGATCCTCGACCAACCGGTCGAAGGGCACCTCGTCGTGGGCGAACGCGTCCAGTACCGTCTCCCGGACGTCGGCCAGGAACTCCTCGAACGTCCGTGTGCCGTCAACCGTGGAGCGCAGTACGACGGTGTTGACGAAGAACCCGACGAGGTTCTCCATCTCCGCCTGGCGGCGTCCGGAGGTGACTGTGCCGACTGCCACATCGCGTTGGTTGGCATACCGCGCCAGCAGCACCTGCACCGCTGCAGCCAGGATCATGAACAGCGTTGCACCCCGAGCCTGCCCCACGCCCGCCAGGCTCTTAACCAGCTCGACCGGCAGGTCTTGGCGGTGCACCGCGCCGGCGGTCGTGCGAAGGGGGGGCCGCGGGCGATCGGTGGGCAGTTCGAGTGCCTCCAGTCCGACCAGCTGGCGCCGCCAGTAGTCCAGGTGCGGTTGCAAAACCGGACCGGACAGCTGCTCGCGCTGCCAACCGGCGATGTCGGCGTACTGCAGCCCCAGCGGCGGAAAGTGGACGGCGGTCGCGCGCGGTGTCGCTCGCTCGCTCTGTGTTGATGGCTCGCTCGCACGCTCGCTCACGGCGGCGCTGTAGCGCTGGGCCAGCTCGTCGACCAGCAGCCCGACCGACCAACCGTCGGTGACGATGTGATGCTGGCTGAGCACCAGCACGTGGTCGTCCTCGGCGAGGCACACCAGCAGCGCCCGGGTCAGCGGCCCGCGTCGCAGGTCGAACGGGCGGCTCAGGAGCTGCGCCAGCACCGGGTCCAGCTGCGTAGCAGCCATACCGGACAGGTCCACCACTTCCAGCGGTATCTCCCCGCGCGGGGAGATGAACGCGACCCCGTGTCCGTCCACCGTGTGGAACGTCGTCCGCAGGGACTCGTGGCGGTCCACCAACCCCGCCAGCGCCGTCCGCAATGCGGCGCGGTCCAGCACGCCGGACAGCCGCAGTCCGACTCCGGTGTTGTACTCGGTGCCCCCTTCGGACACGTCGTCCAGGAACCACAGGCGCTGCTGAGCAGGCGACAGCGGCAACGCCCGCTCGCGCGATACCCGGGGAATCGGCACGGCGGGGCACGTCTGCTGAGCCGCCGCCACGAGCCCCGCGAGCCGGGCAACGGTCCGGGCATCGAACAACGCGCGGACCGGTAGGTCAACTCCGAGGGCCGCGCGGATCCGGGAGAGCACCCGGACACCCAGGATCGAGTCGCCACCGAGCGCGAAGAAGTCGTCCTCAACGCCGAGCACGTCAACGCCGAGCACGTTGGCCCAGATCCGCGCCAGGACCCGTTCGGTCTCGGTACGGGGGGCAACCCAGCCGGCGGACGCGTCGCGATCAGTGGGAGGCGCGGGGAGAGCGCGGCGGTCGAGTTTCCCGTGCGAGCTCAGGGGCAACTCGTCGAGGACGACGAACGCTGCGGGCACCATATAGGCGGGTAGCGTCTGGACCAGCAGAGCGCGAAGCGGCTCCACCGCAGGGGTCCGACCCGGGGCGGCGACCAGGTAGGCCACCAGCCGAGGGAGCCCGGCTTGGTCCTGGCGGGCGACGACCACCGCTTGGCCCACGTCGGGGTGGGTGTGCAACACCGTCTCGATCTCGCCGGGCTCGATCCGGAACCCCCGGATCTTGACCTGCTCGTCGGTCCGGCCCACGAACCTGAGCTGGCCGTCGGCCCCCCAGCGCACCAGATCCCCGGTGCGGTACATGCGAGCGCCCGGACCGGCGAAGGGACGCGCCACGAACCGTGCGGCGGTCAAGCCTGGCCGCCCCAGATATCCTCGGGCCAGTCCGACTCCGGCGACGTACAATTCTCCGACCACACCGACAGGCACCGGCTGCAACGCCTTGTCCAGCACGTACACCCGGGTGTTGGCGATCGGCGTTCCGATCGGCGCACCGTCCGCGGGGGACAGCGGCTCGCTCCAGGTCGTCACAACCGTCGCCTCGGTGGGCCCATATGAGTTGATCATCCGTCGGCCCGGGACCCACCGCGCGACCAGCTCCGGGGGACAGACGTCCCCACCCACGATCAGCGTCTGGAACAACGGCAGCCTCGCCGCCGCCGCGGCCGGCACCGTGGCCAACGCTGCCGGCGGGATCAACGCATGGGTCACCCGCTGCTCGGCCAACACCCGCGCCAGCTGCTCACCGAGCAACGGACCCGGCGCAGGCACCACCAACGCTGCCCCCACCGGCAGCGACATACACAACTCCAACACTGACGCATCGAAGCTCGGCGAGGAGAACTGCAATACTCGATCCCCCGGCACCACCGCGTATCGCTGCACTTCCGCCGCGGAGAAACTCGCTAATCCCGCGTGGGTCACCACCACCCCCTTGGGGCGCCCCGTAGACCCCGACGTGTAGATCACGTAAGCTGGATGGGCTAACCGCAGCGGTGTGGGCCGATCGGCATCGGTGGGGCGACGGTCTGACACCGCGCTCAGCTCCGCGAGTACTGCGGGCTCATCCACCACCAGCGGGACAATCGCGACGACAAGATCGGTGACGGCGCCGTCCGCCGTGACCTCGCGGCAGGTCAGCACCACGACCGCGCAGGCATCGGCCACCATGAACCGGATCCGCTCCACCGGATAAGCCGGATCGACCGGCAGGAACGCCCCCCCGGCCTTGGTGACCGCCAGCTGCGCCACCACCATCTCCACTGACCGAGGCAGCACCAGCGCCACCACGCGCTCCGGCCCCACCCCCCGGGCAAGCAACAGGCGAGCCAGCCGGTTCGCCCGCGCATCCAGCTCGCCGTAACTGACCGACACGTCCTCGGTCACGACGGCCGGCAGGCCCGGTCCTCGCGCTACCGCAGCCTCGAACAGCACCGGCAACACTGCGGCGGCGACCTCCCGATCGGTGTCGTTCCAGTCCTCCAGCAGCTGAGCACGCTCCGCCTCGGTCACGAGGTCGACGGTGCCCAGCGGCGCGTCGGGGGTGGCGGCGAGGGCGGCGAGCACCCGGGTGAGATGCCCGGCGAGCCGTTGGGCGGTCGCGGCCGCGAACAGGTCGGTGCGGTACTCGACGAAGCCCGACAGCTCCGCGCCCCGCTCGATCAGCCGCAGCGTGAGATTCGCGCTGAACGGCAAATCCCGCTGCTCACATGCCACTGCCATACACGTCAAGCCCGGCCCAAGATTCAGCTCGTTGACCAGGTACTCAAACGGGATGTCGGAGTGCGCGAAGGCGGCTTTCGCTGTGGCGTGTACCGCCGACAGGACATCCTGCAGCGGCGTGGCATCGCTCATCCGGGACCGCAGCACCAGAGGATGACGCCACCCCGGCGCCGGGGTGGCCACTGCGAGGTCCTCCTGACCCGAGTAGCGAGCCAGGAGGATCCCGCAGGCGGTCACCGTCAGGTCGAGCAGCGTGACGTCGAGCTGGGCGGTGAGCGCCAGCAGTCCCGCGGACACGTCCACAGGCACGGCGAAAGCATGTGCTCCGATGCCCGCGGGCGTGCCGCCTGACCGTGGCGGATCGGTGGGCAGCTCCGCAGCCGACACACCGTCCAGCTGCCCCCTCCAGTACCGGAGTTGTTCGGCGAACGCTACCTGCGGCGAATCGTGGCCAACGGTGACTTTCGGGCTGGGAACGGACATCGGATCGTGTGCCGCCAGGGTTTTTGCAGAGGCCTTCTGGTGCGGTGCAGCGATGGATGGATCCTGGGCAGGTGCTCAGGCGGAAGCGCAACTGAGGGACTCGGCCGACGGCCGAGGTTCCGGCACGGCGGTAGGCCGTCGTCGCAGGGCAATCCGGCCGACCATCTGCAGTTGTTCGATCTGCTCTGTGATCGAGTCCCGCAGGAAACGCCCGACGTGCATTCGCTGGCCCGAGGTCGGGTCCCGGAGCACGAAGTCCATGCCGTCGTAGAAGGCCAGCCGTGCGATGATCTCGCCACCGCTGGCGAGACACAGGGCTCCGTCGTGCGCTGCGGTGACCAGGTACTCCGTCGGGCCGTTGGAGTAGTGACCCACGCAGTCCGCCGGAGGGGTGACCGGCGCTCGCAACGACACGTCAGGTCTAGGTGTTCCCAGCGGCAGGTTCGCCCGCCGTAGCTCGGTGCAAAGCTCCTCCCACAGGTACGACCCGGTATTGGCGTTGGTGGTGAGCGCTACCACCCAGCCGCCGGTCGGATCGATGCGCAGATAGCAAGAAGTGCCGTTCGCGTTGCCGTCGTGGCCGACCCAGTCGGTGGTCCCGCCCCGAAACACGGCCAGCCCAGGACCCCAACCGTCAGCCAGTCCGAACGGGTCGGCGCCGGGAACGGCTTCCCTCATCCGTTCGGCATAGGTGGCCGGAAGCAGCGCAGGCAGGCCAGGCCCAACGTGCATCTGCCCCAGGGCCACCAGATCGACAGCGCTCATCGCCAGCGCGCCGGCCGGGGCCTCGGCGGGTAGCAGTGACTGCTCTACGGGTCGGGTCCGACCCGAGGCTGAGTTGACCGAGTGACCGGTGGCGACGGGACGACCGGAGGGTGCTCGTACCGCCCCCACGATCGCAGCGGGGTCGACGCCGAGTGGCCGCAACAGGATCGACTCCACCGCCTCCCACCAGCTCATGCCCGTGGTCATTTCGATCAGATGACCAACCAGGACGTAGTTCCTGCTGGAGTAGGAGAAACGGGTCCCGGGCGGCAATATCAGATCCTGCTGGCGGCAGTGCTCCCGCACGTAGCGTCCCAGCGACAGGCTGGGTAGCTCCAGTGTGTCGGGACTGGACGCGAACCCGCTGGTGTGGCTGAGCAGTTGGCCCAGGGTGAGCTGGCTGCCCAGGTCGCCCAGCTCGGGCAGGTACTCGTCCAGCGGTGCGTCAAGCTCGAGGTCACCGTCCGCGACCAGGATCATCGCCAGCGTTGCGGTCCAGGCCTTGGTGATCGACCCGGTGGGAAAGGCGGTCTCCCGCGTGACCGGAGTCCCCCCTCCGTGCTCGCGCTCACCGACCTCGACCGCGACGGTCACCCCACCGCAGTGGACGGCGAGCTGAGCGCCGGGGACCTGGTGCGTGTCGACCAACGCGGTCATCGTGGCGGCCAACCAAGCCGGGTCCAGGGCGTCCCGTGACGTGCTCACCTCCACCTCACCCGTGCGGGCGGAGTCGTTAGCTCGTTCTAGCGAACGAAGTCCAGTCTCGTTCCCACCCATTGGTAGATCCAGTGCAGCGATCTCTCCCATGGGTGACACGTTAGAGTGAAGCCCTTCACGGAGGCTTAGTGTCCGCTTAAGGAAGCGTTTGGTATTGCATCAAACTGGCGACCTGAGTCCTCCCGACGTGCAGCTCCTGCTCCTGGTGGGCTTGCGCGATTTACGTCGGTGCGGCTCCGACCAGGCCCGTCTCGTATCCGACGATCACCAGCTGTGCCCGATCCCTGGCGTCGAGCTTGGCGAGCAGCCGGCCGATGTGTGTCTTGACGGTTCCACGACTGAGGTGCAGATGGTGCTCAATCTCACTGTTGTGTAGTCCCCTCGCGATGAGCGTGAGCACCTCGCGCTCACGCTCGGTGATGCCGGCCAGTGTGCGGGCCGGTCGCCGGGCCGGCTCCGGGTGTCGAACGAACTCCGCGATCAGCCGCCGGGTGACGGTGGGTGCGAGCAACGCCTCGCCGGAGGCAACCACTCGGACGGCCGCTAACAATTGAGTAGGAGGTGTGTCTTTGAGCAAGAAGCCGCTGGCTCCGGCCCGCAGCGCGGAGTACACGTATTCGTCGAGATCAAATGTGGTAAGCACGAGGATTCTCGGGGCGTGCTCGTGTGCGGTGATTCTCCTGGTGGCCTCGATACCGTCCATCTCTGGCATGCGCACGTCCATCAGCACCACATCGGGGCGCTGTGTCTGGACCAGGTCCACCGCCTCGGCCCCGGTACCCGCTTCGCCGACGACGACGAGGTCCGGTTCGGTCTCGATGAGTACCCGCAGGCTGCCCCGCAGCAGCGCTTGATCGTCGGCGATCAGCACCCGGATCTGGGTGTCGTTCATGCGGGCCCTGGGACCTGGTAGGGCAGGCGGGCATGCACGGCGAACCCGCCGTTGGCTTGTGGTCCCGCCATCAGGGTGCCGTGATGTAGGGCGGCTCGCTCGCGCATGCCGATCAAGCCGTGCCCGGGCTCGCCGGTCGGGCGACGCGGTATACCATCGTCGATCACCGCCAGGTGCAGTTCGCCCGGTTCGGCGGTGATGCGGACGGTGCACCGGGCTGGTGCTGCCGCATGTTTGATGACGTTGGTCAGCGCCTCCTGGACGATTCGGTACGCAGAGAGCTGGACCGCCGCGGGCAGTGCAGGGATGGTCCCGCGGTCGAGCTCGACCTGCACGTCGGCGAGTCGTGCGTTCTCGACCAGTCTGGGTAGCTCGTCGAGGCCTGGGCTGGGTGCCAGGTGGGCCTCCCCGTCCGATCGCAACGAGCCGAGCACGCGCTGGATGTCGGCGAGCGCGGCGCGGCTGACGCCCTCGATGACGCCGAGCGCTTCCCGGCTCTCCTCCGGACGTGTGTCGTACACGTGGTTAGCAACGGCGGCCTTCATCACGATCACGCTCATGCTGTGCGCCACCACGTCATGCATTTCCCTGGCGATCCGTAACCGCTCCTCGGAGACGGCCTTCTGCTCACGGTGGTCAGCGATCTGACCCGCGTACTCGCGGCGCGCGCGGACGCTACAGCCGAACGTCCACCCTGCGCCGATAGTGAACCACGAGGAACTCAGTGCGGAGAGCAGATCGGTATTGAACGACTTTATGTTCGGTGCGACGAGGAGGAAGTACGGATCCAGCACGGTCGCCGCGAGCACTGCTGCCAGCGTGACACCCAGCGCCGCCGCGACGGCCGCGACGGCCGAGCGACGCGGCCCCAGGGACAGTGCAACCGAGTAGAGCGCTACCGCGACGGCCAGCACGGTCGCCGCAACTGACATGCCCAGCAACACGGCGACTATCGTCGAGGCGAGAACGACACCGAATACCGGGATGGGCCTGCGCCTGCGGACGGCAAGCGGAACGCTGACCGCCAGTGCCAGCAGCCACACCACGACGACCGTCCCGCTGGAGAGGCTGAGCGCGGTGTAGAGGGTCGCGTTGGCGGTGAGGAGCGTGATCCACGCCGCCAGCAGCAGATCGATCACGACGAGATGCCACGGGCGCTGTCGAAACCGCAGCGACAACACGCCGGAATCAATTCCAGCGGGTTCGGTCACAGGGGTCACGGTAGCCGCAATCTCCGGATCAGCGGATCGGAGCAGGGTCCGATCCCCAATCCCGGACCCTACTCCGATGTGCGCGCGCCTCGCACGCGTCAGCATTGCCAGCATGATCGAGGTACGCGACCTGACCAAAGACTACGGCCACGAGCGTGCAGTGAACCGGCTGTCCTTCACCGCCTGCCCTGGTGCGGTGACCGGCGTCCTGGGCGCGAACGGCGCGGGGAAGTCGACCACGGTGCGCCTCATCCTCGGCCTGGACGCCCCGACGTCCGGCACAGCGCTGGTCAACGGGCAGTGCTGCGCCACCATCGAGCGGCCGATGCAGACGGTGGGGGCGCTGCTCGACACTGGCACACTGCACGGCGGGCGCAGCGCGGCGGACCACCTGCGGTGCCTAGCGGAAAGCAATGGTATCGGTCGGCTTCGGGTGGCCGAGGTACTCGACGAGGTCGGGCTTTCGGCGGTGACCGAAAAGCGGATCGGCGACTTCTCCGCCGGCATGCGGCAACGGCTGGGGGTCGCCGGCGCGCTGCTCGGCGACCCCGGTGTCCTGCTATTCGACGAGCCGATGAACGGTCTGGATCAGGAGGGCATCCGATGGATCCGTGGTCTCATGCGGTCGCTGGCCGCTCAGGGCCGGACGGTCCTGGTGACCAGCAAACACATGAGTGAGATGGCGTTGACAGCCGACAAGATGCTCGTCATCCGGCGCGGCGAATTGATCACCGAGACCTCCACGCGGGACCTGACCGAGCGTCTTGCGCGCGATGTGTTCGTGCGCTCACCCCGCACCGGCGGGCTCACCAAGGTGCTGACCGGCATGGGCGCGACGGTGCGCGTCGAACCTGGCGGTGGGTTGCTCGTCACCGGCTTGGACGCATGGAGGATCGCGTCGGCCGCCGCGGCGCATTACATCCCGATCCAGGAGTTGACCCCGCGTTACAGGTCGCTCGAGGATACCTGGACATGACTGACAATGTCAGCGCAGCCTGTCCTCGGCGCGGTCCAGACGACGCATCAGCATACTAGCTATTGCCAGGCACTCTAAGGCCTCGTCCAATGCAGCAAAAGCAGCTCTGCCGGTACCGTGCGGATTTCGCAGCCCAAGCATGACACCTTCGAACAACAGCCGGAAACCCTCCCGCTCGTCCTCAGCCGCCTGACCTGTTGTCGTGGTGATGTCAAGTTGTGGTACCCGAGCGCCGAACACAGACTCCATCAGCGTGCGTCCGGAGTCGTCGCTTGCCGTAAGCGTTCGGACCCGTTCTTCGACCAACTGTAGCGCTTCGCAAACCGCCTCGGACATGCGTCCATCCGCTACCAGCGCAAGGGCAACGGAAATCGTAGGATGCAGGGTCGGCGCGGTGACCTCAGGGACCGCCCTGCGCCTACTCGACACGCAGGTAGCCTCAATGTGATCGTCAACAGCAGCCGCACCCGGCGTGTACGGATGCGCAACGTCGATCACGCCCATCATTCGTAACTCATCGCTTGGCAGGCGATACTCCAAGTAGTCGCCGACCTGCACTTCCGTTCCGATGGGTAACAGGACCGTATCGCCTTCTACCCGAGCCGGGGAACCGAAGCGTTCTTCCGCCCCTTCTTGGTGCCGTCGAATCAGCGTGACGAACGTGGTGAAAAAGATCATCTCACACCGGACTCCCGGCTCGGCGCAACTAACATCCGGCACACTCGGGCGTCCTTCCAGCTAGCCCCGATGACCAATCGCATAGAGATTCACCTTTGTTACATGACGGGGCAGCCGATCGAGCCGAAGGTGAACAAAGGATCATGGGACGGCTGACCGGGCTCGTGAGGCATGACGCTGACCGTCCAGTCGTCACTGTCAGTGATATCTGGGTAGGGACTGTCGGGTGTCCATTCAGGGGTCCCGTTGAGCGGGGCCGTCGCCAGTGAATTGATCTTGGTGGACTGTTGATGATCGGTGACGGCGTGTCGGGCTCGTTGTTGGGTCTTGATCGTCGATCATCTGGTTTGTGTCCGCGCCCGAGCC